>NZ_JACBWZ010000260.1 GCF_013870595.1 Streptomyces sp. WELS2
CGGCATCAGGGACTCCACCGGGGCCTTGCGGCGCCAGGCGCGGCCGAAGCGGGAGCGCAGCCGGGCCTGGTAGACGAGACGTTCCTGCTCCAGCTTGATGACCTGGTCGTAGGAGCGCAGCTCCCACAGCTTCATGCGGCGCCACAGCAGGAACGTCGGCAGCGGCGAGAGCAGCCAGCGGGTGAGGCGGACGCCCTCCATGTGCTTGTCCGCCGTGATGTCGGCGATGCGGCCCACCGCGTGCCGGGCCGCCTCGACCGCCACCACGAACAGCACCGGGATCACCGCGTGCATGCCCACGCCCAGCGGGTCCGGCCAGGCGGCGGCGCCGTTGAACGCGATCGTCGCCGCCGTCAGCAGCCACGCCGTCTGGCGCAGCAGCGGGAAGGGGATCCGGATCCAGGTCAGCAGCAGATCGAGGGCGAGGAGGACACAGATGCCCGCGTCGATGCCCACCGGGAACACATAGGAGAAGTTCCCGAAGCCCTTCTTGACGGCCAGCTCACGGACGGCCGCGTACGAACCGGCGAAGCCGATACCGGCGATGATCAGCGCACCGGTCACGACCACGCCGATGAGAACGCGGTGCATCCGAGTCAGCTGCGGTGACGCGGCCACTCGTACTCCCCTCCCGTTGCGTGTTGTTGCGCGCAACAGGGTGGCACACGTGTACGGCGAACGTTGTACCGGTCACCCACTGCGCCGGTACGGTCAGGCCTTCGCGCCGGCCGCCTCGGACGCGGACGCGCTCGGCGAGGACGGCTTCGAGGGCGTCCCGGAAGCGGAGTCCGACGGCTGCGAACCCGGCTCGCCGGCCGCGCCGTTGGCCTTGGACACCGACGCCACGGCCTCCTTCAGCGCCTTCTCGGCGTCCTTCGTCAGGTCGTCGGCGTCCGGCGTCTTCTCGCCCGCGAGACCGGCGCCGTTGTAGTCCAGGGTGACCACGACGTTCTCCACCCGGGCGACGACCGTCTGCTGCTTGAAGAGGCCTTCCTTCTTCTTCAGGTCGTAGCGCACCGCCGCCGCCTCCGCGCCGGTCCCGGACAGCGGCACCATCTTGGTGTCCTTGGCGCCGTCCACCGACTGGGCGTCCTTCACCTGCCGGCTGAAGTACGCGTGCGCCTGCTCGTCGGCGGGGCCCCGCGTGACGTCCGAGTCGAAGCGCAGCAGGGAGATGTTCAGCCAGCGGAACTGCGAACCCTTCACGCCGTTGTTGGCCAGGCTGTCCCAGGCGCAGGAGGCCCGCGACGACGGCTCGTCCGAGCCGCCCTTCTTGCCCGACTTCGACGCCTTGGGGACCAGGTCGCCCAGGGTCTTCTGCGACAGCACGGTGCACGGGTCGGGCAGCTTCGCGTACGCGGCGGGCCGCACGGTCGGCGACGCGCTCGCGGACGGCTTGGTGCTGCCGCCGCTCGCCGTCGCACCGGCGCTCTCGCCGGCCTTGGGCTTGGAGTCACCGGAGTCCGAGGAGCAGCCGGCGGTGATCAGGACCGCGGGCACGGCTGCCGCGCAGACAAGCGCGTGGCGCAGGCGCTTGGCTCGCTGGTGTCGCTGGGCACGGTCGTCTCGCTGGGCTGCTCGCTGCATGGTTCCTTCACTCATGACGCTCGGTGTTCGTGCGGGTTCCTGCGGGGCCACGGTACGCGGTACGGAAGCCGTGCGGTTCCCGTTCGCGCGCCGGGCGGCGGGGCCGGCCGGGCGGTCAGCCGCCGAGCGCGTCGTCCAGCCGGGCGGCCAGATCACGGGCCCTGTCCTGCATTTCCTTGCTGTCCGGGACCGTTCCGGTGGCCGTCGGCTGCTCCTCGTACTCGAGGGTGACGACGACGTTGGACGTGCGGAACACCACAGTCACCGTGCGCTGTTCGGCGGTCGGGCCCGAGGTGCTCAGCTGGTCGTCCAGATACGCCTCGTCGCCGAGGTCGGACAGGGTGCGGGGCTGGAGGTCCGCGGCGGAGTCGGCGGAGTCGGACGGCGTGGCCGAGGTGGAGCCGGAAGCGGCCGAGGACGACGGGGAGTTGGCGGACGGGTTCGCCGCGGACGGGTCCTTCGCGGGTGAGGACGCGCTGCCGCTCGGGGAGCCCTTCGCGGACGCCGTCGGCGTGGGGGCCGCGGGCGGTGCCGTGTCGCCGCTCGGCGCGGGCAGGTCGGCGGCGGCCTGCTTCTCCTGGAAGAGCCGCTGCGCCTGGTCGTCGTCGCTGACCGTGTTGTCGTACGACACCACGCGTTCGAAGTCGACCGAGAGACGGTCGGTGACGTCGGCCGACTCGACCTTCCAGCGGCAGCCCACCTTGCGGTCGGTGTCGTAGGTCAGCTCGGCCTCGCCCTGGTAGGCGCGGTCCCGCTGGACGGGGTCGGTGATCCGCTGGATGCCGGGCAGCAGCGTGTCCAGGGCGTCGTGACCGACCGCGCCGCAGGGCTCGGGGAGCGTGCGGTACTTGCCGGGCTGCGCGGCGACGACCGGCCGGCCGGTGTCGCCCGGGTTGGCGTTGTCCTCCGGCCCGGCGTCCCCGGAGCCGCTCGTGCAGCCGGTCAGCAGCGCCGCGAGGAGGGCGGCGGTGCCGGTTGCATAGGCCTTCCGCTGCACGGTCGGGCTCCTCTCGACGGTGTGTGGGCTCTCGGTGCTCCAGTGTCCCCGCCGGTTATTCGCTTGCCGCGGCGGGGCGCCCCCTGCAGACAATGTGTATCGCACGCACTGCCGTGGCCGCCGGTCCCTCGCCCCTTTCGCCGACCTTGGCGCCTCTTTTGCGTTTTGCTGCTTTCAAGTCTTTTGTTGCTGTTTCCCGGGGGAAAGAGGAAGACATGTCGTACGTGGAGATACCGGGCGCCAAGGTGCCGATCCGGATGTGGACGGACCCGGCGACGGTCGAGGACGTGGCCCTGCGCCAGCTCCAGAACGTGGCGACCCTGCCGTGGATCGAGGGCCTGGCCGTGATGCCGGACGTGCACTACGGCAAGGGCGCGACGGTCGGCTCGGTCATCGCGATGCGGGACGCGGTGTGCCCGGCGGCGGTGGGCGTCGACATCGGCTGCGGGATGTCCGCGGTCAAGACCTCCCTGACCGCGAACGACCTGCCCGGGGACCTGTCCCGGCTGCGGTCGGGGATCGAGCGGGCGATCCCGGTGGGCCGGGGGATGCACGACGACCCGGTCGAGCCCCGGGGCTTCCACGGGCTGGCCACGGCCGGGTGGGAGGACTTCTGGGGGAGGTTCGACGGGGTCGCGGAAGCGGTCAGGTTCCGTCAGGAACGTGCCTGGAAGCAGATGGGAACGCTCGGCAGTGGAAACCACTTCATCGAGGTGTGCACCGACACGGACGGTGCCGTGTGGCTCATGCTCCACTCCGGCTCCCGCAACATCGGCAAGGAACTCGCCGAGCACCACATCGGCGTCGCCCAGAAGCTGCCGCACAACCAGGGCCTGGTCGACCGCGACCTCGCCGTCTTCGTCGCGGACACCCCGCAGATGGCGGCCTACCGAAACGACCTGTTCTGGGCGCAGGAGTACGCCAAGTACAACCGCATGCTCATGATGGCGCTCCTGAAGGACGTGGTCCGCAAGGAGTTCAAGAAGGCCAAGCCGGTCTTCGAGCCGGAGATCTCCTGCCACCACAACTACGTGGCGCAGGAGCGGTACGACGGCGTGGACCTGCTCGTCACCCGCAAGGGCGCGATCCGTGCCGGGTCCGGGGAGTACGGCATCATCCCCGGCTCGATGGGCACGGGCTCGTACATCGTGCGCGGCCTCGGCAACGAGCTGGCGTTCAACTCGGCCTCGCACGGCGCCGGCCGCCGGATGAGCCGGAACGCGGCCAAGCGGCGCTTCTCCACCAAGGACCTGGAGGAGCAGACCCGGGGTGTGGAGTGCCGCAAGGACTCCGGTGTCGTGGACGAGATCCCGGGCGCCTACAAGTCGATCGACCAGGTCATCGACCAGCAGCAGGACCTGGTCCAGGTGGTGGCCAAGCTGAAGCAGGTCGTCTGCGTCAAGGGCTGACACCGGGATCGGCCCCGAGCGAGTCCAGCCAGTGCAGCAGGCGGGTGGTCTCGCGGGTCGTGACGGACGGGTCGCGCAGGGCGTGGGTCAGGGCGGACATGCCCTGGTGGGCCGAGACCAGGGCGAGGGCGTGGCCGTCGGGGTCGGGGACGCCCCAGGCGCGGAACTGGGCGGCGGTCCAGTCCAGGAGGCGGCGGAGCACCGCGCCGGCCTCGGCGGCCAGTGTGCCGTCGGCGCGTTTGCCGAGTTCGGCGGCCAGGGTGCCGGTGGGGCAGCCGTGCCGGGCGGTGGTCTCGCGCCGGGCCGCCCAGGTCCCGACCAGGGCCTCGAGGCGCTCGCGCGGGGTGGGCAGCCGGTCCAGACCGGCGATGAGTTCGTCCAGCCGGTCGCGCTGCTCGCCCAGCGCGGCCCGGACCAGGTCGTCCTTGGTCTTGAAGTAGTAGTAGACGTTCCCGGTGGGCACGCCGGCCTCGCGCGCGATGTCGGCGAGGGTGGTGCGCTCGACGCCCTGCTCGTGCAGGACGCGGGCCGCCGCCGCGGCGAGCCGCCGGCGCTTCTGGGCCGCCTGCGTCCGGCGGTCGACCGAGTTCGTCATCCGACCGACTATAGGCAGGAGTGTCCCGGATCCTACTTCGCGTGCCGCACGGCGTAGATCATGACGAACGCCACGAAGTGGATGCCGAAGAGGAAGTAGGCCAGGAAGTACCAGACCTGGCGTTCGTCCTTCGTCTCCTGGGCCAGCCGGCGCTGCTCCGGGGACTGCTCCGAACCGTCCGCCGGGGGCGCGCCCTCGGTCACCGCTGCTCCCGGTGCACCTTGGTGTTGGACGCCTGGGCGCGCGGGCGCACCACCAGCAGGTCGATGTTGACGTGGCTGGGGCGGGTCACCGCCCAGGTGATCGTCTCGGCCACGTCGTCGGCGGTGAGGGGCTCGGCGACGCCCTCGTACACCTTGGCGGCCTTGTCCGTGTCGCCGCCGAAGCGGGTCAGCGCGAACTCCTCCGTGCGGACCATGCCGGGCGCGATCTCGACGACCCGGACCGGCCGGCCGACGATCTCCAGGCGCAGGGTCTCGGCGAGCACGTGCTCGCCGTGCTTGGCGGCGACATAGCCGGCGCCGCCCTCGTAGGTGCCGTGGCCGGCGGTGGAGGAGACGACCACGACCACGCCGTCGCCGCTCGCCTCGAGCTTCGGCAGCAGCGCCTGCGTCACGTTCAGCGTGCCGATGACGTTCGTCTCGTACATCGAGCGCCAGTGGGCCGGGTCGCCGGTGGCCACCGGGTCCGCGCCGAGGGCGCCGCCCGCGTTGTTCACCAGGACGCCGATCGTCTTGAAGGCGGAGGCGAACTCGTCCACGGCCGCGCGGTCGGTCACGTCGAGCTGGTAGGCCACCGCCGAGTGCCCGGCCTTGGTCAGCTCCTCGGCGAGGGCCTCGACGCGGTCCTTGCGGCGGGCGGTGAGGACGACGCGGTAGCCGGCCGCGGCGAGCTGCCGGGCCGTGGCGGCGCCGATGCCACTGCTCGCGCCGGTGACGACGGCGATGCGGGAGGCGGCGGACGGGGCGGCGGTGGCCATGGCGGCTCCTGGTGCGGCGTCGGGACGGTTGCGTCCAGCGTAAGTGAGGCCTCAGCCGCCGTTCCGGGGTGCCCACATGATGATCGCCATCCCGGCCAGGCAGACCAGCGCGCCGGCGATGTCCCAGCGGTCGGGCCGGTAGCCGTCGGCGACCACGCCCCACAGGATCGAGCCGGCCACGAAGATCCCGCCGTAGGCGGCGAGGATGCGGCCGAAGTGGGCGTCGGGCTGGAAGGTGGCGACGAAGCCGTACGCGCCGAGCGCGAGGATGCCCCCGGTGATCCACAGCGGGCCCCGGTGCTCCCGTACGCCCTGCCAGACCAGCCAGGCGCCGCCGATCTCGAACAGCGCGGCGACGACGAACAGGGCGGCGGAGCGGAGGACCGGCATGCGGGCAGCTTCGCACACGGCGTCCTGACGGGCCGTGCCGCCGGTCACGGGGACGGCCCGCGCCTTCCGGGAGCGGTGAGGAATACCCGGGGCCGGCCGGCCGTTGGGGCGGGTGTAGTTGAACGGTCAACCAAATGGAGGCGGCCATGCAGTTCGGGATCTTCACCGTCGGGGACGTGACCACCGACCCGACCACCGGGCGGACCCCGACCGAGGGCGAGCGGATCAAGGCGATGGTCGCCATCGCGCTGAAGGCGGAGGAGGTCGGACTGGACGTCTTCGCCACCGGTGAGCACCACAACCCGCCGTTCGTGCCGTCGTCCCCGACCACGATGCTCGGCTACATCGCCGCCCGCACCGAGAAGCTGATCCTGTCCACCTCCACCACCCTGATCACCACCAACGACCCGGTGAAGATCGCCGAGGACTACGCGATGCTCCAGCACCTGGCCGGCGGCCGGGTGGACCTGATGATGGGCCGGGGCAACACCGGGCCGGTGTACCCGTGGTTCGGCCAGGACATCCGGCAGGGCATCAACCTCGCCGTCGAGAACTACGCCCTGCTGCGCCGGCTGTGGCGCGAGGACGTCGTCGACTGGGAGGGCAGGTTCCGCACCCCGCTCCAGGGCTTCACGTCCACACCCCGCCCGCTGGACGGGGTCCCGCCGTTCGTCTGGCACGGCTCCATCCGCTCCCCGGAGATCGCCGAGCAGGCCGCGTACTACGGCGACGGCTTCTTCCACAACCACATCTTCTGGCCCGCCGACCACACCAGGCGCATGATCGAGCTGTACCGCCAGCGCTACGCCCACCACGGGCACGGCACCCCGGAGCAGGCGATCGTCGGACTGGGCGGCCAGGTGTTCATGCGGAAGAACTCCCAGGACGCGGTACGGGAGTTCCGCCCGTACTTCGACAACGCCCCGGTCTACGGCCACGGGCCCTCGCTGGAGGACTTCACCGAGCAGACCCCGCTCACCGTGGGCTCCCCGCAGCAGGTGATCGAGAAGACGCTCTCCTTCCGCGAGTACGCCGGCGACTACCAGCGCCAGCTGTTCCTGATGGACCACGCGGGCCTGCCGCTGAAGACCGTCCTGGAACAGCTCGACATGCTCGGCGAGGAGGTCGTCCCCGTGCTGCGGAAGGAGTTCGCGAAGAACCGTCCGGCGAGTGTGCCGGAGGCCCCCACCCACCAGTCGCTGACCGCCGCCGCGCGCAAGGAGGCCCTCGTATGAAGCTCGTCGTCGTATCGGCGGGACTGGGCGTCCCGTCCTCCACCCGGCTGCTGGCCGACCGGCTGGCCGCCGCCGTCCACGGGCACACGCCGGTGGACGTCCGGGTGGTCGAGGTGCGCGACCTCGCCGTCGAGATCGCGCACCGGTTCACCAGCGGTTTCCCGGGCAAGGCGCTCGCCGCCGCGCAGGACGCGGTGGCCGGGGCCGACGGGCTGATCGTGGTCACGCCGGTGTTCAGCGCGTCGTACAGCGGGCTGTTCAAGTCCTTCTTCGACGTGCTGGACAAGGACGCGCTCGCGGGCAAGCCGGTGCTGATCGCGGCGACCGGGGGATCGGCACGGCACTCGCTGGTGCTGGAGCACGCCCTGCGGCCGCTGTTCGCCTACCTGAGGGCCGTGGTCGTGCCCACCGCGGTGTACGCCGCCTCCGAGGACTGGGGCGCCGAGGGGCTGCCCGAGCGGATC
>NZ_JACBWZ010000261.1 GCF_013870595.1 Streptomyces sp. WELS2
GCCGTCACCCTGGCCGAGGACGTCCCGGGCCGGCTGCCCGGCCCCGTCCTGACCGCCTCCTCGGCCTGCTTCCGCACGAGTGGGCCGCGGCCCGCGTGACCGGACGCGGGGACACCCGCGGGGCGGCCGGCTCACGGCCGCCGCCGAGGACACGCGCTGCTTCCCGGTGCCCTTGCCGACCGCATGGCCATGCCGCGCACCACTCGGGGCCCCGGTGTCCGGGCCACGGGCGATCCCCTGGTGCGCAGCGCCTGTCAGGAGGCGGTCGGGTCAGCGGGCGGTTTCCCCGGGGGTGGCTGGGGAGACGAGGCCGTACAGCATCAGGTCGAGGGCGGCGAGCAGTTCCTTCGTCAGCGTGCCGGCCGGGCCGTCGGGGCGACCGCACCAGCGGTAGAGGGCGCCGAGGTAGATGTCCCGCAGGGCGTTGCCCACGTGCTCGGGGGCGACCCGCTCGCAGAACTCGCCGCGCTGCATGCCCGTGGCCGCGATCCGGGCGAACAGGTCGGCGAGGTAGGGCTCCTCGTCCAGGGGGTGACCCGCGCGGACCCAGGCCGTGAGCAGGGCCCCGGTCTCCTTCTGGTGCTCCTCGCTCATCCGGCCGAGAACCGTCATGCAACGGCGCAGTCGCTCGGCGGCCGAGCCGCCGCCGCTGTCCGAGGCCAGGGCGGTGGTGAGGGCGTTGCGCCGCTTCTCCCCCCAGGTGCTGAGCAGGTCTTCCTTGTGCTGGAAGTAGTTGAAGAAGGTGCCGCGCGCGACGTCGGCCCGCTCCGCGATCTGGTCGATGGAGGTGTCGTCGTAGCCCTGCTCCGTGAAAAGGGTGAGGGCCGCGTCGTAGAGCCGCTCCTTCGTCCTGATCTTGTTGCGTTCCCGTCGGCCCAGTCGGGCCGGCACCTGGTCCACTGCTCCCGTCGTACTCACCGTGACTCCGCTCTGCTGGTTGGCGATCAGATCCCTCCCCCTCCAAATTGATGTACCACGGTTTAAGTATGTTGTACAGTCAAACTTGGAGGGGGCGGGCGTTTCGTCCCGAAGTGCCAAGCTCCGGCGGCCGGTCCGCCGGAGCCGGTGGAGTCATGACGGCACGTCAGGTGCCCGTGTCAGCCGATCGTGGCCAGGATGCCGTTCAGGCTCTCGGGGCCCAGCAGGCGCCCCGCCGTGAGCTCGAGTCCCCAGTCCGAGCGCAGTTGGGCGCGCAACTGCGTCGCCATCAGCGAGTCCAGGCCGAGATCGCGCAGCGGGCGCCGGCGGTCGAGCTGGTCCTCGGGGATCTCAAGGACCCGCGACAGGCGCTGCACCAGGGCTTCCGCGGCCGTCGTGGGCGCCAGGCGCGGGTCGGCGGTGCCCGCGGCGGCCGGAACGGGGACATCCGTGACGGCGCGGTCCGGCGAGAGGGTGAGGGCCGGGGCGGGGACATCCGTGACGGCGCGGCCCGGCGAGAGGGTGAGGGCCGGGGCGGCGAGCGGTAGCAGCGCCGCGAGTGCGGCGGGGGCCGCCATGGTGTGCTGCCGTCTTCGCGGCACCGTGAGGCCGGGCAGCAGCCGGGACACGGCGGTGGAGGCGGAGGAGAGCGAGAAGAGGCGGTCCCCGGGGCGGTCGTAGAGGGCCCGCAGCTCGATGTTCAGGAACTCCGCGAGCACCGAGCCGTCGGAGCCGAGGAAGATCACGTCCCCCTGGGCGGTGCGGCCGCCCGCCGCGGGCCTGACCCGGCACAGCGCCCAGAACTCCTCGCCGAGCTCCGCGAAGGCCCGGACGGTACCGAAGGCCAGCGGTACGTACGTGACATGGGCGGGGTACGCGGCGAGCAGTGTCAGCAGCCCGGACTCCCAGCCGGCGGCCGTGGAACCGGCAGCCGGGCGCAGCCGGGCGACGGCGCCCCCGCCGCGCCGCCATACGTGCTGCACGGTCCGGAAACCGGAACCGATCCCGAATCGGTGCCGCTCGGCCGCCGCGTAGAAGTCGGCCGCCGACAGGTGGCTGTGACGCCGGGCGAGGACGGAGTCCAGCAGGCCGCGCCGGTTGCGCGGCCCGGCCGGCGAAAGCGGCTCCAGGCGGCCCTCCGCGCAGAGCTCCCACGGCCCGTCGGCGCCGCGCCGGGCCTCCGCCTGCTCGGTCCGGGTGCCGTCCGGCCCCGGGCCGTGCACCGTGACGCGGAGCGTGGTGTGCGGCACGTCCTCGAAGGTGAGGGCGGCGTCGCCCAGTTCCACTCCGGCCAGCGCGAACCGCTCGCCGGGGGCGGCGGCATGGCCCGTCTCGAGCAGGGCGCTCAGGTACACGGAGGGGAAGACCGGCGCGACACCGCGCACGGTGACCCCACAGGCCCAGTCGCCGACTCCCCAGTCCGCCAGCGGGGCCTCCCGCACGTGCGGTGCACGCGTGGCCGGCACCGTCGCGGCCGGGGTGCGCGGGGCGCTGTCGTGGCGCAGCGCGGTGGTGTCCCATGGGTAGGCCGGCAGGTCGACCACCGGCGGCAGGTCGCCGTACCAGCGCAGCCAGTCCACGTGCGCGCCGTGGGCGAAGGCGCGGCCGACAGCCTCCAGCAGGGCCGCCGGTTCGTCGCAGTTCCGGCGCAGGGTGGCGATGGCGGCCACCTCCCCGGCGGCGTCCGTGACCGTCTCGTCGACGGCCGCGGTCAGGAGGGGGTGCGGGCTGACCTCGACGAACACCGTGTCGGTCGCGGCCAGCAGCCGCACCGCCTCGGTGAAGCGGACCGGCCGGCGCAGGTTGTTCTGCCAGTACCGCGGGGTCAGTTCGTCCCCGCGCAGCGGTGCGGCGAGCACGCTGGAGGCCAGTTCGGTGCGGGCCGGGCGGGGCGCCAGGCCGTCGAGGGCGGCGACGAGGTCGTCGGCGATCAGGTCCATGTCGGGTGAGTGGGAGGCCACCTCGACCCGGACGGTGCGGCAGAGCACGTCTTGCTCCTCCAGGGCCTCGGTGATCGCGGTGATCGTGTGGGGTGGGCCGGCGAGGACCGTCGAGCTGGGCGAGTTGTCCGCGGCGACACAGGCGTCGGCGAACTCGGGGCGCTCGGCCAGGAACCGGCGTGCCGCGTCCGCCGAGAGCTCCACGGCGAGCATGACCCCGCGGCCGGCGAGGCGGCGCATCAGGCGGCTGCGGCGGCAGATCACCGCCGCGGCGTCGCGCAGGCTCAGCGCACCGGCCACGCAGGAGGCGGCGATCTCCCCCATGCTGTGACCCAGGCAGACGTCCGCGGAGAGGCCGGCCTCCTCCAGAGCCGCGGCGAGGGAGACACCGACCGCCCACAGGGAGGGCTGGACCTTGTCGATGTCGGTGGGGAACTCCTGTGCCTCGGTGAGGAGTTCGATGACGGACCAGCCCAGTTCGGCATGGATCGCGGCGTCGCACTCCGTCAGGGCGGTACGGAAGGCGGGAGAGGTCCTGAGCAGGCCCCGGCCCATCCCGAGCCACTGCGAGCCCTGGCCGGGGAAGACGAAGGCCGTACGCCGGGCGGCCGTGAAACCCGCCTCGGCGATGCCTCCCCCGGCGGGCGTGGCGCCCGCCGCGAGGGAGCGCAGCCGGGCCGCGACCGTCTCGTGACTGTCGCCCCGGACCCAGAGCCGGTAGGGGTGGGCGTCGCGGCGCAGTGCGGCGGCGGCGCATATCCGGCGGAGCGCGTGCCCGCGCCCGGGGCCGTCGAGGTAGGCGGCGTACGCCTCGGCCAGCAGGGTCAGCGACCGGGGGGACCGCGCGCTCAGCACCAGCAGCTGTTCCCCGTCGGCCGCCTGCGCGTCGGCCGCCCGCCCGTCGGTCCCGCGGGCGGGTGCGGCGGAAGCGGCCGCGGCGGGCCGGTACTCGCCGACGACGACGTGGGCGTTGGTGCCGGAGATCCCGAAGGAGCTGACGCCGATGTGGGCCCGGTCGCCGGACCTGGGCAGTTCGGTGTTCCGTGTCACGACGGAGATCGGAAGACCGTCCTGAGCGATGACCGGGTTGGCCTCCCGGCAGTGCAGCGACGCCGGGATGACGCCGTGCCGGGCGATCAGGACGGCCTTGATGAGCCCGGCGATGCCGGCCGCGGACTCGGCGTGCCCGATGTTCGTCTTCACGGAACCGGTCGGTAAAGGGCGGCTGTCGGGCCGTCCCGCGGCCTGGGCCAGGGCCCGCAGCTCCACCGCGTCCCCCACGGCGGTGCCGGTGCCGTGGGCCTCGACGTAGTCGAGCAGGTCCGGTGTGATGCCCGCCGCGCGGCAGGCGGTGCGCAGCATGTCGACCTGTCCGCTGATCGCGGGCTGGAGCAGCAGACCGCTCCCGCGTCCGTCGTTGTTGACGGCGCTGCCGAGGATCGTCGCGAGGATCCGGTCGCCGTCGCGCTCGGCGTCGCCCAGCCGCTTGAGCACCACGACCCCGACGCCGTCGCTGCGCACGAATCCGTCCGCGTCCTTCGCGCCGAAGCGGCAGTGTCCGCCCGGGGACAGCATGCCGCCCTGGGAGTAGGCGATCGCGTCGTGGCTGGAGAGCAGCAGGTTGACGCCGGCGGCGATGGCGAGATCGCACTCCCCGGTGAGCAGGCTCTGCCGGGCGGCGTGCACCGCGACGAGGGACGACGAGCAGGCCGTGTCCAGCACCATGCTGGGGCCGAGGAGGTCGAGCGCGAAGGACAGCCGCCCGGCCGTCACCGCGCGCAGCCGGCTGCCGACCATGTCGCGGACGTGGGGGCCGTCGGGCGCGGACGTGGCCTCGGAGTACTCGGCGGTGGCCTGTCCGACGAAGACCCCCGCGTGCGTACCGGCCAGTGCCGAGGGGCGGATGCCGGCGTGCTCCAGCGCCTCCCAGGCGACCTGGAGGAGCATCCGCTGCTGCGGGTCGACGGTCCGTGCCTCGGCCGGGGAGATGCCGAAGAAAGCGTGGTCGAAGGAGAAGGCGTCCTCGACGAAGCCGCCGTGCCGCGAGGCCGTCTTGCCGGGCACGCCGGGCACGGGGTCGTAGTCGGCCGCGACATCGAAGCGCTCGGCAGGAACGGTGGTGACGGAGTCCAGGTTGGCCAGCAGGTTCTCCCAGAACTGGGCCGGCCCGCGGGCGCCCGGGAAACGGCATCCCATGCCGACGACCGCGAGAGGGCCGCCAGACCTGTGCTGGCGGGGGGTCCCGGGGGCGGGTCGCACGTGCTTCATGTGAACGGTCCCATCTCTTCGAATCCGACCGGTGGGCCATGACAGCAGCCACAATGGCTTTAGCGCGATGCAAACTTACACTGGAACCCAAACTTAGTCCCCGACTTCTTCTTCAAGGTTTCTTCACGTCTCGACTGCCGAGACGAAGTGGCGAATGTCCCTCAACAGGCGGTTTGAGGCAGCCGAGAGGTTCGACGAGAACGGACCGGCGGGCGCGCGGATGTGACGTGTCGTCACGTCGGACGGCCCGCCACGGTCGCGACGGGCGACGCTCGGCCCGGAGAGGTCCGCGACCCGGCCCCGGCCGGGTCGTCGGCGGGCTGCGGTGATCGCGGTGAGTGGTGCGGCGCAGAGGCCCGGAGCACCGGCGGAGTTCCGCGCCGGATGGCCTCGTCGTGCGGAGGATCTGCGGCGCCGGGTCATCGCGTGGAGGACCTGCAACGCCGGGTCATCATACGGAGGATCTGCGACGCCGGCTCAACGTACGGAGGACCGGTGGTGCCGGCTCATCGTGCGGTGGATCTGCGACGCCGGCTCAACGTACGGAGGACCGGTGGTGCCGGTCCGGATCCTGTGGGAGCAGTTCGCTGGTGGCGGCCCGCACAGGGGAGGTCACACGAACCCTCGCCGCCGTCCGCGGTGCGGCCCGCCCGGGGTCGCGATGCCGTGCAGCAGCAGATCGAGGGCCTCCTGCAGATCGGCGCCGAGCGAATGGCGTGCCGACGGCGGCCGGCCGGCCCAGCGGCAGAGCACACCGATGTAGAGGTCGCGCAGGAGTTCGCCGACCTGCCCGGGATCAAGGGTGGCGTGGATCTCTCCGCGGGCGCGGCCGCACTCGACGATCTCGGCGAACACCGCATCGAGGTGCGGCTCCCGGCCCAGCGGGCGCCCCGCCTGCACCCACCCGGTGAGCATCGCCATGCTCAGGTCCAGGTCCTCCTCGTTGAGCGCGCCGAGGACGGACATGCAGGTGCCGAGCGACTCCGCGACGGGCATCCCGCACCGCAGGCACGATCCGAGACGGCGCGTCAGCGCCGTTGTGCGCTCCTTCATCCACGCGCAGATGAGGGCGTCCTTGCGCGGGAAGTAGTTGAAGAAGGAGCCGCGCGCGATGTCGGCGTGCTCCGCGATCTGCGCGACCGACGTCTGCGCGTACCCCTGGCGCCGGAAGAGGGTCAGGGCGGAGGCGTAGACGCGCTTCCTGGCTCGCTCCTTGTTCCGGCCCCGACGTGTCGTCACACCGGCTTGCTCGTCCGAGGGCTGACGCACGCGGGCTCCAGGTGGGGGGTTCATGGGGGGTTCATGGGGGGCTCTTTGAACTTGAGTTCATCTATGGCCTAGAGCCTAAGCAGGCGACTACTCCCACGTCAACGCCGGGCCGGCCCCTCGGCGAGGCCCGCGAAGTTGATCTTTTGCATCGCGATCCATTTTTAGTTTGTAGCCTTTCAATGAACTCGAGTGTATGTTTAGCCCGTCGAGCCGACCGGTCCGGTCGAACTCCGCGATGGAGGCATCCTCATGACGACTGCTCAGCCCCGCTTACCTCAGGTCGCACCGCCGCAGCACCAGGACCTGCGCGGCAGGGTGGCCGAACTCGACGCCGTCCGTGCCCAGGTGCACGCCGGGCCGTCGTCCCGGGCGACGCAGGTGCAGCACGGCAAGGGCAAGCTGACCGCCCGGGAGCGCATCGCGCTCCTGCTGGACGACGGCTCGTTCCACGAGGTTGAGCCGCTGCGGCGGCACCGGGCACAGGGTTTCGGCCTGGAGGCGAAGAAGCCGCACACCGACGGCGTCGTCACCGGCTGGGGCACGGTCCACGGCCGCAAGGTCTTCGTCTACGCACACGACTTCCGGATCTTCGGCGGCGCGCTGGGGGAGGCCCACGCGCAGAAGATCCACAAGATCATGGACATGGCCCTGTCCACCGGAGCGCCGCTGGTCTCGCTCAACGACGGCGCCGGCGCCCGGATCCAGGAGGGCGTCACCGCACTCGCCGGCTACGGCGGCATCTTCCGGCGCAACACGGCTGCCTCCGGGGTGATCCCCCAGATCAGCGTGATGCTCGGCCCGTGCGCGGGCGGCGCGGCGTACTCACCCGCGCTGACCGACTTCGTCTTCATGGTCCGCGGTATCTCGCAGATGTTCGTCACCGGCCCGGACGTGGTCCAGGCGGTGACCGGGGAGCGGATCTCGCACGACGGGCTCGGCGGGGCGGACGTCCACGCGGATGTGTCGGGCGTCTCCCACCTCGCCTACGCCGACGAGGAGACCTGCCTGGAGGACGTGCGGTACCTGCTGTCGCTGCTGCCCCGGAACAACCGCGAACTGCCCCCCGCCGTACCGTCCGACGACCCGGCCGGCCGGCGCTGCGAGGCGCTCCTCGACCTGGTCCCGGCCGACGGCAACCGCCCGTACGACATGCGCAGGGTGATCGAGGAGATCGTCGACGACGGCGACAGCTTCGAGATCCAGCCGACCTGGGCGACCAACGTGATC
>NZ_JACBWZ010000262.1 GCF_013870595.1 Streptomyces sp. WELS2
GCGGAGACGGACACCGCCTCGGCGTGACGCACGACCCGTACGCGAACGGGGGCCGGACTCCGCGGAGTCCGGCCCCCGTTCGCGCGTAGGCGCCGCGATCACCCTCGGTTACTATGCTCACTTCATGCCGGAGGCCGGGAGCAGAGGGCGCACCGCCCTCGACGGACTGCTCGGGAAGCAGGGAGAACGGCATGCCGGCCGGAACTCCCCGCATTCGCCCCGGGCCGTTCACGGGCGGTCCCTGATGCCGCGCCCCTCCGGACTGTGCCGTGCTTTACAAGGTTCTGAAGACAGATGGCCGGGGAAAATGCTGAAACAGGTCACCGCGACCCGCTACATCACACCGTTGCGTGAGGGTGGATCGCTGCCGGGGCTGGTGGAGGGCGACGACCTCCGCACGTACGTCATGAAATTCACCGGCGCGGGTCAGGGCCGCAAGACCCTGGTCGCCGAGGTGGTGTGCGGCGAACTCGCCCGGCGGCTCGGGTTGCGCGTGCCCCGGCTGGTCACCCTCGAACTGGACCCCGTGCTCGGCCTCGGCGAGCCGGAACAGCAGGTGCAGGACCTGCTGCGCGGCAGCGGCGGCACCAACCTCGGCATGGACTTCCTGTCCGGCGCCCTCGGCTACGACCCGCTCGCCTTCCCGGTGAGCCCCGAGGAGGCCGGCCGGATCGTGTGGTTCGACGCGCTGATCAACAACGTCGACCGCTCCTGGCGCAACCCCAACCTCCTGGTGGTCCGGGGGGAGCTGTGGCTCATCGACCACGGCGCCACGATGATCTGGCACCACAACTGGCCCGGCGCCGAGACCTCGGCGGCCCGTCCCTACGACGCCTCGGACCACGCGCTCGCCCGCTTCGCCCCGGACGTGCGCGCCGCCGCGGCCGACCTCGCCCCCGAGGTCACCGAGGACCTGCTCGCCGAGGTCACCGCCGAGATCCCGGACGTCTGGCTCGACGGTGAGCCGGGCTTCGACACCCCGGACGACCTGCGCCGGGCCTACGCGCGGCCGCTGCTCGCGCGCGCGGCCGTCATCGCCGAGCGGATCACCGGCCTCGGCACCGGATCAAAGGAGGGCAAGTGAGCGAGCGTCACATCCACATGGCCGGCCATGTCACCGAACGGCACATCACCCGGGCGGGCCAGGGCGGCGACCGGGACGTGTTCGAGTACGCGCTGCTGCGGGTCGTGCCCCGGGTGGAGCGCGGGGAGTGCGTCAACGCGGGCGTGGTCGTCTACTGCCGCGCGCGGGGCTACCTCGGCGCCCGCACCCACCTGGACGAGGCCCGGCTGCTCGCCCTGGACCCGGCCGCCGACGTGGCCGGGGTGCGCGCCGCGCTCGCCGCGATCGAGCGCACCTGCGCGGGCGGTGAACAGGCGGGACAGGCGGCCGGCGACGACGCGGGGCGCCGCTACCGCTGGCTGGTCGCGCCCCGCTCCGCCATCGTCCAGCCAGGACCCGTGCACACCGGACTGACCGCCGACCCGGCCGCCGAGACCGAGCGCCTGCTGCACCTCTTGGTGAGGTAATCGATCACACCGGCCGATGTTGCCGTTGACACCGCGTGCCAGGGCTTCTAGCGTCACGGGTGGAGAAGGTACTAAGCGGTCGCTCACCGCACCGGGAGGACCCTCTCCGAGGGTCCGACAGGTTCTCTCAAGGGCGAGGAGAAACAGCATGTCCACCAATGAACAGCGGGTCGCGGTAGTCACCGGCGCGGCGCGCGGCATCGGCGCCGCCACCGCCGTACGGCTGGCCGCCGAGGGCCGCGCGGTCGCCGTGATCGACCTCGACGAGGCCGCCTGCAAGGACACCGTCGAGAAGATCACCGCGGCCGGCGGCAAGGCCGTCGCGGTCGGCGCGGACGTCTCCGACGAGGCACAGGTCCAGGCGGCCGTCGCCCGCGTCGCCGAGGAGCTCGGTGCCCCCACGATCCTGGTCAACAACGCGGGCGTGCTGCGCGACAACCTGCTGTTCAAGATGAGCGTGTCCGACTGGGACACGGTCATGAACGTGCACCTGCGCGGCTCGTTCCTGATGACCAAGGCCGTGCAGCAGCACATGGTCGAGGCCGGCTGGGGCCGGATCGTCAACCTCTCCTCCTCCTCGGCGCTCGGCAACCGCGGCCAGGCCAACTACTCGGCCGCCAAGGCCGGTCTCCAGGGCTTCACCAAGACCCTCGCCATCGAGCTGGGCAAGTTCGGCATCACCGCCAACGCGGTCGCCCCGGGCTTCATCGCCACCGAGATGACCAAGGCCACCGCCGAGCGCGTCAAGATGGACTTCGAGGACTTCAAGAAGGCCGCCGCCGGCCAGATCCCGGTGCAGCGCGTCGGCGAGCCCGAGGACATCGCCAACGCCATCGCCTTCTTCACCGGCGAGGCGGCCGGCTTCGTCTCCGGCCAGGTGCTGTACGTCGCCGGCGGACCGCTCGACTAGGGATTCAGGGGTAGCACGGACATGACTGAACTCCCGGAGCTCTCCGGCAGGGTCGCGATCGTCACCGGTGCCAGCCGCGGCATCGGCTACGGCGTCGCCGAGGCGCTGGTCGCCCGCGGCGACCGCGTCTGCGTCACCGGCCGCGGCGCGGACGCCCTGAAGGAGGCCGTCGAGCGGCTCGGCACCGAACGGGTCATCGGCGTCGCCGGCAAGGCGCACGACCTCGCCCACCAGACCGAGGTCGTCGAACGCACCATGGAGGCCTTCGGCCGGGTCGACTTCCTCGTCAACAACGCGGGCACCAACCCGGTGTTCGGCCCGATCGCGGACCTCGACCTCGACGTCGCCCGCAAGGTCTTCGAGACCAACGTGATCTCCGCCCTCGGCTTCGCCCAGAAGACCTGGCACGCCTGGCAGAAGGACAACGGCGGCGCGATCGTCAACATCGCCTCGGTCGCCGGCCTGTCGGCCTCGCCGTTCATCGGCGCGTACGGCGTGAGCAAGGCCGCGATGATCAACCTGACCCAGCAGCTGGCGCACGAGTTCGCGCCCCGGGTACGGGTCAACGCCATCGCCCCGGCCGTGGTCAAGACCAAGTTCGCGCAGGCCCTGTACGAGGGCCGCGAGGAGGAGGCCGCGGCCGCCTACCCGCTGGGCCGGCTGGGGATACCCTCCGACATCGGCGGCGCCGCCGCGTTCCTCACGTCCGCGCAGTCCGACTGGGTCACCGGTCAGACGCTCGTCGTGGACGGCGGCATCTTCCTCAACGCGGGCGTCTCCTGACCGACTCTTCCGGGCGCCCGGTTTCCGGACGGAACGGCGCCCGGAAGACCCTCTGGAGTCCGCATGGCGAACTGACGACGTTGTCATCACCGGATCGGTCAACGGGCCCTGTTCCAGGGGAGGTTCAGGGAACGAGCGCTGCGGTATGGTCTGCCGACCCTTGGTATGGCGGATCGAGGAGCGTGCGCGTGTTCTACCGGTACCGATTCCTGCGAAGAGTCGCGGCGATCGCGTCCCTGTCCGTGGTCGCCGGCTGCGGCCTGCTGTCCGACGGCGACCCCGACGGCCAGGGGCCGATCGTCGTGGGCACCACCAGCGCGCCGAGCACACTGGACCCCGCCGGAGCCTGGGACGGCTCCTGGGAGCTGTACCGCAACATCTTCCAGACCCTCCTCGCCTACCCGTACGGCGCCACCACCCCCCAGCCCGACGCCGCCCGGGCCTGCTCCTTCACCGACTCCACCAGCCGTACCTACCACTGCCGGTTGCGCGCCGGCCTGAAGTTCGCCGACGGCGACCCGCTGACCGCCCAGGCCGTCCGGCACTCCATCGACCGCATCCGCACCATCAACGCCCCCGGCGGCCCCGCCGGACTGCTCGGCAGCCTGGACCGGGTGGAGACCTCCGGCGACCGCGACATCGTCTTCCACCTCAACAAGCCCGACGCCACCTTCCCCTTCGTGCTGGCCACCCCCGCCATGTCCCTGGTCGACCCGGACGACTACCCGGCGAACTCCCTGCACGAGGGCACCGACGTGCACGGCTCCGGGCCGTACGAGCTCCGGTCCTACGAGGAGGGCAAGCGGGCCGACCTGGTCCGCAACGACAACTACCAGGGCTTCGCCAAGCGGCGGAACGACGCGGTGACCATCCGCTACTTCAAGGACTCCGCCGGCATGGTCGCGGCGCTGCGCGACAAACGCGTGGACGTCACCTACCGGGGACTGGCCGCCGACGACGTCGTGGCCCTCCAGGAACACGACGACGAGCAGCTGCAACTGGTCGACGGCGCCGGCACCGACATCAGCTACCTGGTGTTCAACCCCGCGGACCGCTGGGCCGGACGGACCGCCGTACGCAAGGCCGTCGCCCAGCTCGTGGACCGGGGCGCGATCGCGCACAAGGTCTACAAGGACACCGTCGACCCGCTGTACTCGATGGTCCCCAAGGGCCTGACCGGCCACGCCACCGGCTTCTTCGACGACTACGGCGAACCGAGCGTCGCCAAGGCCCGCAGGATCCTCGCCGACGCCGGCATCACCCGGCGCGTCCCGCTCACCCTCTGGTACACCACCGACCGCTACGGCTCCGAGACCGGCCTGATGTTCCAGGAGCTCAAGCGGCAGCTGGACGGCTCCGGCCTGTTCACCATCACCCTCAGAAGCCGCCCCTGGAAGAGCTATGTCGCAGGCTTCCAGAAGCACGAGTACCCGGTGTTCGGACGCGGCTGGTTCCCGGACTTCCCCGACGCGGACGACTTCATCGCGCCGTTCGTCGGCGAGCACAACGCGCTCGGCACCCCCTACCCGGCCAAGGAGATCACCGGCCGGCTGCTGCCCCACGCGCGCGCCGAGAGCGACCGCGCCCGAACGGTCAAGGACATGGAGGCCGCCCAGCGGATCATGGTGGACGACGCCCGGCTGCTCCCGCTGTGGCAGGGCAGGCAGTTCGTGGCGGCCAGCGTCGACGTCTCCGGCGGCGAACAGGCCCTGGACCCCTCGACGATCATGATGATGTGGGCGCTGCACCGCAAGACCAGCTGGTGAGACCCCTTGCCGCACCGGTTGTCAGTGGTCGCCTGTAGGTTCTGGAACCTGGAAGTGACCGCACGCGGTACCTGATCGACATCGTGAGGACGTTGACGTGACCGACATCGCCATGCTGCCCGAGTCCTGGCGCGGGGTTCTGGCCGACGAACTGCAGCAGCCCTACTTCAAGGAGCTGACCGAGTTCGTCGAGGAGGAGCGGGCGAGGGGCCCCGTCTACCCGCCGCGCGAGGAGGTCTTCGCCGCGCTCGACGCGACGCCGTACGACCGGGTGAAGGTCCTCGTCCTCGGCCAGGACCCGTACCACGGCGAGGGCCAGGGCCACGGCCTGTGCTTCTCGGTCCGTCCCGGGGTGAAGACCCCGCCGTCCCTGCGGAACATCTACAAGGAGATGCACGAGGAGCTGGGCCTGCCCATCCCGGACAACGGTTATCTGATGCCGTGGGCCGAACAGGGCGTGCTGCTGCTCAACGCGGTCCTCACCGTCCGGGCCGGCGAGGCCAACTCGCACAAGGGCAAGGGCTGGGAGAAGTTCACCGACGCCGTGATCCGCGCGGTGGCCTCCCGCCCCGACCCGGCGGTCTTCGTCCTGTGGGGCAACTACGCGCAGAAGAAGCTCCCGCTGATCGACGAGACCCGGCACGTGGTGGTCAAGGGCGCGCACCCCTCGCCGCTGTCCGCCAAGAAGTTCTTCGGCTCCCGCCCGTTCACGCAGATCAACGAGGCGATCGCCGCGCAGGGACACGAGCCGATCGACTGGCGCATCCCGAACCTGGGCTGACGGGAGCGCGGGGCGGGGCCGCTGCCCCGCCACTTCCCCCGACCCCGGTCCGTCGGCGCGACGGCGCCGCCTTACCGGGAATCCGGCCCGCGCCGGTTAGCGTCGGGAACGGCAACAACCGGCGACGGCCCGGAGGGCACCGTGGTGGAGCGACAGGAGCAGACGGCGCCGGACGCCGTGCTGACGCGGATCGGGCAGGTCGTGATGTTGCACCACGGCGGGGACCGCGAGGAGGCCCGCAGCCGCTTCCTGGACCTGTGGGCGGAGATCGGCGAGGACGGCGCCCCGATGCACCGCTGCACCCTCGCCCACTATCTGGCCGACACCCACGACGACCCGGCCGACGAACTCGCCTGGGACCTGCGGGCGTTGTCGGCGGCCGAGGAGCTGACCGACGGCCGTCCGGGCGGGGATCCGGGCAGCGCGCGGGGCTTCCTGCCGTCCCTGCACCTCAACCTGGCCGCCGACTACGTCAAACTGGGCCGCGCCGAGGCCGCCCGCAGCCATCTGCGCCGGGCCCGCACCGCCCCGCGCGCCCTCGCCGACGACGGCTACGGCGCGGGCGTCCGGTCCGCGATCAGCCGACTGGCACTGCGGCTGGGGGAGGACGGCGAGGACGACGAGGACTGGCCGTCCCGCGGCCGGCAGGGGTCATGACCGGACAGCCGGCGCGCGCGGTCGTCATCGGCGGGCGGTGAGGAACGCCGGCCCGGCCGCCGGACCGTACCGGCGCTCGTCCCGTGCGGCTTCGGTGGCATCGCGCACCGGTGGTCCCCGTATGCTTCCGGCAGACAATCCGCAGGCCAGTGACAGGGGAGAGCACGTGAAGGTCGGCTGTATCGGACTCGGGGACATCGCGCAGAAGGCCTATCTGCCGGTGCTCGGCACCCAGCCGGGAGTCGACCTGCACCTCCAGACCCGTACCCCCGCCACCCTGGAGCGGGTCGGGGACAGCCTGCACCTGCCGCGCGGCCGGCGGCACACCACCCTGGACTCGCTGCTCGACGCCGGCCTCGACGCGGCCTTCGTGCACGCGCCCACCGCCGTCCACCCCGAGATCGTCACCCGGCTGCTGGAGGCCGGCGTCCCGACGTACGTGGACAAGCCGCTCGCCTACGAACTCGCCGACTCCGAACGGCTGGTCACCCTCGCCGAGCGGCGCGGCGTCCCGCTGGCCGTCGGCTTCAACCGCCGCCACGCCCCGGGGTACGCCCAGTGCCTGGACCACTCCCGCGAGCTGATCCTCATGCAGAAGAACCGGACCGGGCTGCCCGAGGAACCCCGCTCGATGATCCTGGACGACTTCATCCACGTCGTCGACACCCTGCGCTTCCTGTCGCCCGGCCCGGTCGACGACGTGACGGTGCGCGCCCGCGTCGAGGACGGGCTGCTCCACCACGTCGTGCTCCAGCTCGCCGGCGACGGCTTCACCGCGCTCGGCGTCATGAACCGGCGCAGCGGCTCGAACGAGGAGATCCTCGAGGTCTCCGGGCAGGACGGCAAGCGCCAGGTGGTGAACCTCGCCGAGGTGATCGACCACAAGGGACAGCCCACCGTGCGCCGGCGCGGCGACTGGGTGCCGGTGTCCCGCCAGCGCGGCATCGAGCAGGCGGTCCTCGCCTTCCTCGACGCCGTACGGGCCGGACGGGTGCTCAGCGCCCGGGACGCGCTGGCGACCCATGAACTGTGCGAGCGGGTGGTACGAGAGGTGCGGGACCGCCACGGCGCGCCCTGACCGCCCGCACCCCCTCGGCCACCCCGAGCACGGCCAGCACCAGCAGCGCGCCGTGCACCGGCCAGTCGCCGTGCCGGGCGTAGGGCGTGAC
>NZ_JACBWZ010000263.1 GCF_013870595.1 Streptomyces sp. WELS2
TCCCGGTCCAGGTCGACGAAGACCGCGCCCGGGAGGTGCCCGGCCGCGTACTCGGCCCGGCCGTCGAAGGCCGGCGCGCCGGCCGCCTTGGCCAGGCTCAGCTGCCAGCGCACGTCCAGCAGGACGGGTGGGTTGTCACCGGCGAGCGCGGGCAGGAGTTCGGATGCGGTGATGATGGCTGTCATGGGATCCATCCATACGCCAGGGGTAGCCGTGGCGTCCAGGTCCGGCTACTCTGCTCGGCCGGACAGGCTCGATCACGGTCGGTACCGGATCGAGCACATGGTGTACCACTGACGGACACCCGTCGGCCATCGTCAAGAAGCGGCGAGAGGCGGCGGATCGGGCATCCTCTCGTAGGTACGGCGAGCGGCGCGGTACGGCCCCGCGGCACCCGGAGGATGCGGGGACCGGCACGGGCGTGCGCGCCGACGGCGCGGACACCCCTTCCGGGGAGCGGAAGCGACACGGCCACCGCGAGGGGCCGGGGAGAGAGTGATCGATGACCGAGGCACGGGAGCCGGCCGGTCCGTACGCGCGGCGCCTGCCCGGCACACCCTGCTGGGTGAGCCTGATGGTGCACGGGCTGGATGCCACCGAGGAGTTCTACGGCGAGCTGTTCGGCTGGGAGTTCCGGCCCGGTCCGCAGCAGCTCGGCCCGTATGTGCGGGCGCTGCTCGACGGGCGGGAGGTGGCGGGCGTGGGCCGGCTGCCGACGGAGCGCCGGCTGCCGGTCGCCTGGACGCCGTACCTCGCCTCCGACGACGTGGACCGGACCGCCGACACGGTACGGCTGTGCGGTGGCACGGTGGCCGTCGGCCCGCTGGACGCCGCCGAGGCCGGGCGGATGGCGATCGCCGCCGACCCCTCCGGGGCGGTGTTCGGGATCTGGCAGGGCGTCGCGCATCCCGGCACGGCCCTGACCGGGGTGCCGGGCACCCCCGTGTGGAACGAACTGCTCACCTTCGAGACGGAAAGCGTCACGAAGTTCTACAAAAGCGTCTTCCCCTACGAGGACGAGCCGGTGGACTCCGCCGGTGACGACTGTCTGACCCTGCGTCTGGACGGCCGTCCGGTGGCCGGGCTGCACGGTGTGGGCCAGGACCTGCCCCCGGACCGGGGGCCGCACTGGCGGACCCACTTCGAGGTCGCCGACCTCGACGCGACGCTGCGCCGGGTGCCGGAGCTGGGCGGCCGGGTCCTCGCACCGGCGCACGAGGGCCCGCACGGGCGGGTGGCGACGGTGGCGGACCCGGAGGGCGCCGAGTTCTCGGTGGTCCAGGGCCCTCGCTGAGCCCTCAAGAGGGCGAGACGGGCAGCACGTCCGGGGACAGGGCCGCCGCGCGGGCCGTCGCGGCGGTCATCCGGCGCCGGTGGTGCCGGCGGCACAGCACCTCGTAGCCGACCTCGCCCGCGGACTGGTTGACGTCGCCGACGACCACCTGGGCGCCCTCGACGACCATCTCGCCGTCTATCGTGCGGGCGTTGTGCGTGGCCCGCGCGCCGCACCAGCACAGCGCCTCCACCTGGAGCACCTCGATCCGGTCGGCCAGCTCCACCAGCCGCTGCGAGCCGGGGAACAGCTTGGAGCGGAAGTCGGTGGTGATGCCGAAGGCGAAGACGTCCAGACCGAGATCGTCCACCACACGCGCGAGCTGGTCGATCTGCTCGGGCGCGAGGAACTGCGCCTCGTCCGCGATCACATAGTCGGCCCGGCCGCCCTGGGAGAGGTGGTCCACGAGGTACGCGTACAGGTCCTTGCCGTCCTCGGCCTCCACCGCCTCGGTGACCAGGCCCAGCCGGGAGGACAGCTTGCCCTCGCCCGCGCGGTCGTTCCGGGTGAAGATCACGCCCGCCAGGCCGCGCGCGGAACGGTTGTGCTCGATCTGCAGAGCCAGCGTCGACTTCCCGCAGTCCATCGTTCCGGAGAAGAACACCAGCTCGGGCATGAGGAGTTGAGCACCTTTCGGCGAAAAGGGAGGGGCAGGGGGGTCAGGAGCGTACTTCGAGCAGCGGGACGAGCTGTTCCGCCGGGGTCATCGAGCCGTGGTTGCCGACCAGCGCCGACTCCTTGGGCTCCCGCTCCGAGGCGATGATCAGTACGTCGTCGTGCGCGGCGGCGATCACGTCCCCGATCCGCGGGTAGACGCGCTCGTCGCATTCCCCGGGCCGCCCGAACCAGCCGGCCGCGATCGCCTCGTCGCGCGAGGCCACCCAGAACTGCTCCCCGAGCACCTCGCGCCACACGGCCAGCACGTCGTTCTCGGCGCCCGGCACCGCGTACACGTGCCGGGCCCGGCCCTCGCCGCCCAGCAGGGCGACACCGGCGCGCAGCTCCCAGTCCTCGTCGAAGTCGATGCGGTGCCGCTCGTCGAACGGCACGTCGACCATGCCGTGGTCGGCGGTGACGTACAGGGCGCTGCGCGGGGGCAGCTGCTCGGCCAGCCGCTGGGCGAGCCGGTCGACGTACATCAGCTGGCCGCGCCAGGTGTCGGAGGCGATGCCGTAGCGGTGCCCGGAGCCGTCCAGTTCGGCGTAGTACGTGTACACCAGCGAGCGGTCGCCGGCGGCCAGCTGCTCGGCCGCGAGGTCCACGCGCTCCTCACCGGCGAGCCGCCCGTGGAAGGAGCCGCCGCTGAGCGCGACCTTGGTGAGCGGGGTGTGCTCGAAGGCGGGGGAGGTCACCTGGGCGGTGTGCACCCCGGCCCGGTGGGCCAGCTGGAAGACGGTCGGGTACGGCTGCCAGGCGCCCGGTTCGGTGTACGGCTGCCAGCGGAGCTGGTTCATCAGCTCGCCGGTGGCCGGGTTGCGCACGGCGTATCCGGGCAGTCCGTGGGCGCCCGGCGGCAGGCCGGTGCCGACGGAGGCGAGGGAGGTCGCGGTGGTCGCCGGGTAGCCGGCGGTGAGCGGACGGCCGGTGCCGCCGCGGGAGCTGCCGAGCAGGGAGGTCAGGAAGGGCGCCTCGTCCGGGTGGGCGGCGAGCTGCTCCCAGCCGAGGCCGTCGACCAGGAAGACGCAGACCCGGTCGGCGGGGGCCAGTTCGCCGATCGTGGGGTTCAGGCCGGGGACGCCGAGGCCTGCGGCCAGGGTGGGCAGCAGATCGGCCAGGGAGCCGCTGCCGTACTCGGGCAGCGGCGCGGTGTCCAGGGCGAGGGGCTCCGGGTGGTCCCAGGCGGAGAGCTGGGACATCAGCGGGTGAGGTCCGCGGTCGCCTCCGAGATGGCCTGCGCGAAGGCGAGCGCCTGGCGCACCGTCTCCGGGCCGTCCCCGGCCTCGCTGACGCGCAGGCTGAGGTCGTCCGCCGTGGAGCTGCCCGTGTAGCCGTGGTCGGCGTCGCAGTTGGGGTCGCCGCAGGCGGCGGGCTCCAGGTCGATGCGGTTGACCGCGCCCCAGCCGATGGTCAGCACGACCTCGCGGGGCAGTGTGCCCGGCGTGTACTGCTCGGGGTTGGCGACCACCCGGCTGACCACGACCGAGGAGATCCGGTCGAGCTTGACGGACTCGGTGGAGGTGGTGGCGTACGGCGTCGGGGAGGTGCTGTCGGCGGCCTGCTCGTCGGTGTGGCTGACGATGAAGCGGTTGCCGGTGAGGACCAGCACGGTGACGTGCCGGCGGACCTCGTTCTGGTCGAACGTCGTCTCCTGGTGGACCAGGTACGACCGGACGGGCTCGCCGCCCACA
This sequence comes from Streptomyces sp. WELS2, assembly GCF_013870595.1. Taxonomy (GTDB): domain Bacteria; phylum Actinomycetota; class Actinomycetes; order Streptomycetales; family Streptomycetaceae; genus Streptomyces. Next base: position 3,682 of record NZ_JACBWZ010000263.1, read on the forward strand.
GCGGCCTCCACCGCCTCGGCCACGAGGGCCGGGTAGTAGCCGCTGCGCTCGATCGCCGCGCGCAGCCCCTGGGTCGTCGTACTGGTCTTGGCCATGGCGTCCATCCTAATCCGTGGGCAGGGGCACTCCGGGCCAGTCGGACGGACCGGGGCGGGCGTGGCCGAAGGGGTGCGGACGGCGGCGGGGCTCCTCAGTAGGCCGGCATCGTGCGCGGGCCGAGGTCGTCGCGGGCGGGCGGGGGCGCGAGCCGTACCGTGGCGCCGAGGACGCTCACGCCGTGCGGGGCGACGACGACCGGCTCCAGGGTGACCGCGACCACCTCCGGGTGGTCGTCGACCAGCCGGGACACCCGCAGCAGCAGCTCCTCCAGGGCGGGGGTGTCCACGGGCGTGGAGCCGCGCCAGCCGAACAGCAGCGGTGCGGTGCGGATGGAGCGCACCAGCGAGGTCGCCTCCCGGTCCGTGACGGGGATCAGCCGGTGGGCCATGTCCCCGAGCAGCTGGGAGGCGGCGCCGGCCAGGCCGAAGGACAGCACGGCGCCGGCCGCCGGGTCGATCACCGCGCGGACGACGGTGTCCACGCCCCGGGGCGCCATCGCCTGCACCACCGGCCGCAGCTCCTGCGGCGGCCCGAACAGCTCGGTCAGCTCGGCGTACGCCCGGAGCAGTTGTTCCTCGTCCGCGAGGTCCAGCCGGACCCCGCCCAGGTCGGCGCGGTGCCTGAGGTGCGGGGCGGTCGCCTTCAGGGCCACCGGGTAGCCGAGCGCGCGGGCGGCGTCCACGGCGGCGTGAGGGCCGGGCGCGGGCAGGGCACGGCGCACGGGGACGCCGTACCGGCCGAGCAGCTCGCAGGTGTGCTCGTCGGAGAGCGTGAGCCCTTCGCCGCGGGCGAGCAGCTCGCCGATCAGCCGGGCGGCCCCCTTCTCGTCGATGTCGTCGAACTCCGGCACCTTCCCGGGGTCGGCCGCCTCCCGCCGCCACCGGGCGTACCCCACCGCTTCGGCGAGTGCCCGCACCGCGCGTTCGGCGGCGGGATAGGCGGGGATGAGACGGGTGCTGCGCGCCGTACTGGAGACCGAACCCGGCCTCGTCGTCATGGCCGAGGCCGCCACCGCCGAGGAGGCCGTCACCCGCGCCGCCGAAGGGGACATCGACGTCGTGCTGATGGACCTGCAATTCGGCAAGGGCATGGGCGGCGCCGAAGCCACCGCCCTGATCACCGCCCGGCCCGGAGCCCCCCGGGTCGTGATCGTCACCACCTACGACTCCGACGCCGACACCCTGCCCGCCATCGAGGCCGGCGCCACCGGCTACCTCCTCAAGGACGCGCCGCCCGAGGATCTGGCCGCCGCCGTACGCACCGCTGCCGCCGGACGCACCACACTGGCACCCAGCGTCGCCGACCGGCTGATGCACCGGCTGCGCGCCCCCGGCACGGCCCTGACCCGGCGCGAGACCGAGGTCCTCGCCCTGGTCGCCGTCGGCCTGTCCAACCAGGCCATCGGCGCCCGTCTCCACCTGACCGAAGGCACGGTCAAGTCCCATCTGGCCCGCGTCTATGCCAAGCTCGGCGTCGAATCCCGCACCGCCGCCGTCGCCGTCGCGACGGACCTCGGCCTCATCCGCCGCTGACCCGGAGGCACACGAACCCCGGAGCGGTGGGTCAGTCTCCTTCGGGCCGGGGTTCGTTCCTCGCGGTGGTATGTGCTCCAGTCGGCCGGCGGGTACGCCGCCACGCGGTCCGCGCCGGACGGGAAGGACAACGGCTCCCGCCGTGCCAGGGCGAGCGCCCGGGTGCCTCGCCCGTTCATGCCGAGGGTGAGGTAGCCGGCGGGCAGGGCGAGTTGTTCGAGTGCCGTGGACATGGACCGGGAAAGGTCCGTGATGCCGTGCGGTGTCTGCGCGGGACTGCCCGCGGCGGCGTCGTACGGCGTCGGACCGTGCTGTCGTTCGCGCCTCCTCCAGCGCACGGGCGACTCGCGCCAGTTCGGTCAGGGCAGGGGACATCGTGCTTCCGGCCCGTCAGCTGACGGGCCGGAGGTGCTTCTCGGGCAATGCGTCGGCGAGTTGTTCCAGCTGCCGCCGACCGGGGCGCCGTACATGGCCGTGTGCGGCGCCCGCGGGCGGTCGGGCCCGGCGGGCCGTGCGGGAGCGCGGCGGTCTTACCGGTCAGCCCAGGTCGAAGGTGTTCGGCAGACCGAGCCGGTAGCGCACCTCGTCGACGCGCTTGAGGGACTCCAGCTCCTCGGGGCGGTACAGCTCCCAGATCCGGCAGCGTCCGGCGTCCGAGCCGTCCTGGTCGAGCAGCGCGTTGACGGCCCGCCGCGCCGACTCGTTGGCGCCTTCCATCGTCGCCAGGTCCACGTCGGTGCGGACGTAGTCACCGGCGAGGAAGAGGTTCGGCACGGCGGTCCTCGCCGACGGGCGGTTGTAGAGCGTGCCCGCGGGATGGATCAGGAGCGGTTCCCGGTTCCGCGGATCGGGACCGCCGAGACCCGTGACGGCCGGATCCATGAACCAGGCGATCCGGTCGGCGTCCCTGAGGGTCGTCTCGCCGGAGTCGTTCAGAGCGTCCTTCAGCTGGGCCCAGCACTCCTCGACGATCTCCTCGCGCGTGCACTCACGGGCCGTCTTGCCGTACAGGATCCCGGGCTTGTCCCACTCCGAGACGATCGCCGACAGGCAGTCGTGGGCGCGTCCGTCGCCGTAGTCCGCCGAGAAGTCCCGTACGTCCCAGAACTGCGCCTGTCCGATCCCGGTCACCGACCACGGCGAGTCCATGCAGTTGATGTGCCCGTGGACGACGGGTGTCGGTGTGCGCAGATAGAACTGCACACCGGTCATCCAGTCCGTCTGCAGCGCGTCGCACCGGGCGAGTTGCGGGTCGGCCGCGCGCAGTCCGGCGCCCCAGGTGCGGCGGGCGTGCTCGACGGGCATGGCGCAGACGTAGTGGTCGGCGGTGACGGTGCGTCCGTCGCTCCCGTCACGGGCCGAGACCCGTACGCCGGTGACGCGCCCACCGTCGTACAGGATCTCGTGCACCTCGGTGCCGAGCACGAACCGGACGCCCAGGGAGCGCAGGTGAGCGGTCCAGGGGTCGATCCACGCCTCGCTGGTCGGGGCGTTGAGCACCCGGTCGATGTCCGCGTCACCGTCCATTCCGCGGCCCAGCAGGCCCCACAGCAGCAGCGCCTCGATGATGACGCGGCCGACGGTGCGGGTGGAGGCGACCTCGGCGCGGGTGGCGACGAGATTGCGGGTCTGTCCGATGCCGAGGAGCGTGCGGTACTCCTCGCTCATCCGTTCGGCGCGGATGAAGTGCCACCAGGAGGTCTTCTCCCACTGGTCCTCGCGGCGCGCGTCGCAGCTGGTGAGGTGGACGAGGACCCGGCCGGCGAAGTAGGCGGCCTCGTGCGCGGGCAGCCGGCTGCCCAGATCCAGCACGGACAGGATCTGGTCGCGGATCCAGGACGGGGTGATGTCGCCGGGTGCGGGCGGGGTGGTGACCCGCCGCAGCGGGAAGTGAAGGTCCGGGCGGCCGCCCGCGCGGGCGAAGAGTGCCTCGGTGCCGTTGCGGAGGTTGTCGTGGACACCGCCCGCGTTGCCGGGGAAGGGGATGCGGCGCATGGTGTCCGGCAGGTTCCGGTAGAAGCCCGGGAAGAAGCGGAAGCCGTGTTCTCCCGGCAGGGGTCTGCGGCCGCCCGTGCCGGTTCCGGGCACGTCCATCGAGCGCGCCTTGCCGCCGAGTACGTCGTAGTACTCGTAGACGGTGACGGCGTAGCCGCGTTCGGCGAGTTCGTGGGCGGCGCTGAGTCCGGCGACGCCGCCGCCGACCCCACCGGCAAGCACGTCGCCGTCCTCGGCGG
>NZ_JACBWZ010000264.1 GCF_013870595.1 Streptomyces sp. WELS2
ACCGAGTCCGCGTCCGGCCCGATGGCGGACAGTCCCGAGACCAGCCCGCCGCCGCCCCGCCGGGCGTCGAGCGAGCCGTCCTCGCGTACCTGATAGGAGACCGGGCCGCGGTTGGAAGCGACCAGTACCCGAGCTTTGCCGACAGCAGTGCGCGTGGAAGCCATACGCCTCAACCTAGCCCGGCCCGGAAACCCTCAAACGTGCGATCCACCTGCGAAGCAGTCCGGATACGGACCGTTCACGCCACCTTCCGCTCCGCGTACTCCGCGATCTCCACCATGGGCGGACGCTCCTCGGTGTCCACCGAGTAGGTACGCGGCTCGAAGCCGTCCTCGCCCCGCTCGAACTGGGTCAGCGCGGGCCGCACCAGATGGCCCCGGGCCAGCCGCAGCTGGGCCGTGCGGTAGATCGCGGCGGCCATCCGGCCGAGCGCCTGGCCGTCCTGGTGGCGGTGCTTGCGCACCCCCACGTCGACCTGGGCCAGCGCGTCCAGGCCGACCAGGTGCAGCGCGTCCACCAGCATGCCCAGCTCCACGCCGTAGCCCACCGGGAACGGCAGCTGCTCCAGCAGCGAGCGGCGGGCCGCGTACTCGCCGCCCAGCGGTTGCACGAAACCGGCCAGCTGGGGCCAGTGCATGTTCAGCAGCGGCCGGGCCATCAGCTCGGTGACCCGCCCGCCCTGCCCGGCGGAGCCCGCCAGCGGACGGTCGTACATCGCCTTGACCAGGTCCACGTCCGGGTCGGTGAGCAGCGGCCCGACGATGCCGAGCACGAAGTCGGAGGAGAACTCCCGCAGGTCCGCGTCGACGAAGCAGACGATGTCCCCGCCGGTCACCAGCAGCGAGCGCCACAGCACCTCGCCCTTGCCGGGGACGGCCGGGATGCGGGGCAGGATCGCGTCGCGGTGGACGACCCGGGCGCCGGCCCGCGCGGCGACCTCGGAGGTGCGGTCGGTGGAGCCGGAGTCGACGACCACGATCTCGTCGACGAGCGGGATCTGCTCCACGAGGTCGTGGCGGATGACGGTGACGATGTCGCCGACCGTCTCCTCCTCGTTGAGAGCGGGCAGTACGACGCTGATCGTCTGGCCCGTGCGCTGCTTGGCGGCCAGCACCCGGTGCGGCGGGCGGTCGGCCACGGACCAGGAGCGGCGGCTCAGCCAGCGCTCGACTTCTTCCAGCACGGTCGGCGGCTCCTCACTGTCACCACCACACGTCACCGTGTGATGCATCTCGCGGTTCGGACGACTATCTCAACTGTCCTGGCCTTCGGTTACAGTCTTGAACAACGCCGATGACCATCGCATGTCGGGGGGTCAAGCGGCGTTGACAACCACATACAGCTCATCCAGAGGGGCAGAGGGACACGGCCCGATGAAGCCCCGGCAACCCTCCAGCCGATTCTCGTCTTCTTCCAAGCGAGGCTCCCGGCTAGGGAAGGTGCCAAATCCGTCTCACGGCGAGATGCGTCGTGAGGAAGATGAGGAGAAAGGGCCTCGCCTCACATGGCTGTGCAGACAGTTGCAACCTCCAGCGACTCCACCGTTGACCTCGGTCCCGCATCGGCCCTCAGCTGTCGCGAATGCGGCCACCGGGTGCCCCTCGGACCCGTCTTCGCCTGCGAGGAGTGCTTCGGCCCGCTGGAGATCTCCTACGACTTCTCCGCCTACGACACCGAGGAACTGCGCCGGCGCATCGAGGCCGGCCCCGCCAGCATCTGGCGCTACGCCCCGCTGCTGCCGGTCCCGGCCGACGTCGCCGGCAAGCCCAATCTCAACCCCGGCTGGACCAAGCTCGTCAAGGCCGACAACCTCGCCCGCGAACTGGGCGTGACCGGCGGCCTGTACGTCAAGGACGACTCCGGCAACCCGACCCACTCCTTCAAGGACCGGGTCGTCGCCCAGGCCCTTGAGGCCGCCCGCGCCTTCGGCTTCACCACCCTGTCCTGCTCCTCCACCGGCAACCTCGCCGGCGCCGTCGGCGCCGCCGCCGCCCGGGCCGGCTTCCGCTCCTGCGTGTTCATCCCGCACGACCTGGAGCAGGGCAAGGTCGTCATGGCCGCGGTCTACGGCGGTGAACTCGTCGGCATCGAGGGCAACTACGACGACGTGAACCGCTTCTGCTCCGAGCTGATCGGCGACCCGGCCGGCGAGGGCTGGGGCTTCGTCAACGTCAACCTGCGGCCGTACTACGCCGAGGGCTCCAAGACGCTGGCGTACGAGATCTGCGAACAGCTCGGCTGGCGGCTGCCCGACCAGATCGTGATCCCGATCGCCTCCGGCTCCCAGCTCACGAAGATCGACAAGGGGCTCCAGGAGCTGATCAAGCTGGGCCTGGTCGAGGACAAGCCGTACAAGATCTTCGGCGCCCAGGCCGAGGGCTGCTCCCCGGTCTCCACCGCCTTCAAGGCCGGCCACGACGTCGTACGGCCGCAGAAGCCGGACACCATCGCCAAGTCCCTGGCGATCGGCAACCCGGCCGACGGCCCCTACGTCCTGGACGTGGCCCGCCGCACCGGCGGTGCCGTGGAGGACGTCACGGACCCGGAGATCGTCGACGCCATCCGGCTGCTGGCGCGCACCGAGGGCATCTTCGCGGAGACGGCGGGCGGCGTGACCGTCGGCGTGACCCGCAAGCTGCTGAAGGAGGGCCTGCTGGACCCGGCGAAGACCACGGTCGTCCTCAACACCGGCGACGGCCTGAAGACCCTGGACGCGGTGGCCGGGACCGGCCTGACCGCCACCATCCGCCCCACCCTGGACTCCTTCCGAGAGGCTGGCCTCGCATGAGCGTGACCGTTCGCATCCCCACCATCCTGCGCACCTACACCGGCGGCCGGGCCGAGGTCCCGGCCGAGGGCGGCACGCTCGGCGAGGTCATCGCGGACCTGGAGAAGAACCACACCGGGATCGCCGCCCGTGTCCTGGACGACCAGGGCAGGCTGCGCCGGTTCGTCAACGTGTACGTCAACGACGACGACGTGCGCTTCGAGCAGGGCCTGGACACGGCGACCCCCGACGGCGCCGGCATCTCGATCATCCCCGCGGTCGCCGGCGGCTGACCACGCCCCGACGGCAGGGTCCGTCACCGACCGTCCACTCGATTGCCCCCTCCGTGAGAGAAACGGAGGGGGCAATTCTGCGTGATTGAACGCGGTAGAGTTGGGGAACACGGTCGCGGCCGGGTGGTCGCGAGCCCTGGAATCATGCCGCGCACCCGATGAGAAACAGCCAAGTTGTGCGGGTTCCGCGTGGCTTTTGTGGCTTTTATGGGGCCCGACTTGCCCTGAAGTCGGGTGAATTCTCGCCATATTCCGGACCTCCGGCGTCCAGAATTCTCGTCCGATTGACCTGTTGCAGACGGCAGTTGGACAGATACATTCGGCCGCGGTCGACGCGTTCCGGCGCACGCCCCCGACCAGTTGGGGGGTGAGGTCTGACCCGGGTCCGCGAAGTGTGGATCTGTGCAAGGGCCAGTAATAGGGGAGTTAGGCATGGCTCAGGGCACCGTCAAGTGGTTCAACGCGGAGAAGGGGTACGGCTTCATCGCGGTCGACGGTGGTGCGGACGTCTTCGTCCACTACAGCGCGATTCAGATGGACGGCTACCGCACCCTGGAAGAGGGCCAGCGGGTCGAGTTCGAGATCTCGCAGGGCCAGAAGGGTCCGCAGGCCGACATGGTTCGCGTCACCGCCTGAATGTTTCGTGTGAAGGGCCCGCACCTCGCAGAGGGTGCGGGCCCTTCGCCGTACCCGCCGCCGGGTCCCGGTTCCGGCGTTCGCGGGCGGCTGACGGGCAGCGTCCCACCCGGCCGGGCGCTTGCACTCGACCATGCCGAGTGCTAATCATTGCGTTAGCACTCTGAAGGTGAGAGTGACAGTGAAGGACCGGGTCGGTGAGGCCCGCGGGCCGGGTGGGGCAAGGAACCACGAGGCCGGCGAGCCGTCCGTCGCGGGCGCGGGCGCGGTCCGAAGGAATCACCCCCAGTCCTGGAGGGACCACTTCACATGGCCAAGATCATCGCGTTCGACGAGGAGGCGCGGCGCGGCCTCGAGCGCGGCATGAACCAGCTCGCGGACGCCGTGAAGGTGACGCTCGGCCCCAAGGGCCGCAACGTCGTCCTCGAGAAGAAGTGGGGCGCGCCCACGATCACCAACGATGGTGTCTCCATCGCCAAGGAGATCGAGCTCGAGGACCCGTACGAGAAGATCGGCGCCGAGCTGGTCAAGGAAGTCGCCAAGAAGACGGACGACGTCGCCGGTGACGGTACGACCACCGCGACCGTGCTCGCCCAGGCCCTGGTCAAGGAAGGCCTGCGCAACGTCGCCGCCGGTGCCAACCCGATGGCCCTGAAGCGCGGTATCGAGAAGGCCGTCGAGGCCGTCTCCGCCGCCCTGCTGGAGCAGGCGAAGGACGTCGAGACCAAGGAGCAGATCGCCTCCACCGCGTCCATCTCCGCCGCCGACACCCAGATCGGCGAGCTGATCGCCGAGGCCATGGACAAGGTCGGCAAGGAAGGCGTCATCACCGTCGAGGAGTCCAACACCTTCGGTCTGGAGCTCGAGCTCACCGAGGGCATGCGCTTCGACAAGGGCTACATCTCCGCCTACTTCGCGACCGACATGGAGCGCATGGAGGCGGTTCTCGAGGACCCGTACATCCTCATCGCCAACTCCAAGATCTCCGCGGTCAAGGACCTGCTCCCGCTGCTGGAGAAGGTCATGCAGTCGGGCAAGCCGCTGCTGATCATCGCCGAGGACGTCGAGGGCGAGGCCCTGTCGACCCTGGTCGTCAACAAGATCCGCGGCACCTTCAAGTCCGTCGCCGTCAAGGCCCCGGGCTTCGGTGACCGCCGCAAGGCCATGCTCGGCGACATCGCCATCCTCACGGGCGGCGAGGTCATCTCCGAGGAGGTCGGCCTCAAGCTGGAGAACGCGACCCTGGACCTCCTGGGCCGCGCCCGCAAGGTCGTCATCACCAAGGACGAGACCACCATCGTCGACGGTGCCGGCTCCTCCGAGCAGGTCAACGGCCGGGTCAACCAGATCCGCGCCGAGATCGAGAACAGCGACTCCGACTACGACCGCGAGAAGCTGCAGGAGCGCCTGGCCAAGCTCGCGGGCGGCGTGGCCGTCATCAAGGCCGGTGCCGCCACCGAGGTGGAGCTCAAGGAGCGCAAGCACCGCATCGAGGACGCCGTCCGCAACGCGAAGGCGGCCGTCGAGGAGGGCATCGTCGCCGGTGGTGGCGTGGCCCTGCTGCAGGCCTCCCAGGTCTTCGAGAAGCTGGAGCTGGAGGGTGACGAGGCGACCGGCGCCAACGCCGTGCGCATCGCCCTGGAGGCCCCGCTGAAGCAGATCGCCGTGAACGCCGGCCTCGAGGGCGGTGTCGTGGTGGAGAAGGTGCGCAACCTGACCCCGGGCCACGGCCTGAACGCCGCGACCGGCGAGTACGTCGACCTGGTCGCCGAGGGCATCATCGACCCGGCGAAGGTGACGCGTTCCGCGCTGCAGAACGCCGCGTCGATCGCCGCGCTGTTCCTCACCACCGAGGCCGTCATCGCCGACAAGCCGGAGAAGGCCGCGGCCCCGGCCGGCGGCGGCATGCCGGGCGGTGACATGGACTTCTGATCGACCTCTGGGTTGATCGCCTGTCCTGCGAACGAGGGCGGTACTCCTGGCTTTGGGCCGGGGTGCCGCCCTCGGGCGTTTCCGGGGTGTGGAGAGGTTGCCGAGAGGTTGCCGTGGGGCCGCCCGCTTCTCTGCGAGTGTCGTGCTTCCGCGAGGTGGGTCGAGGGCGCGTTCCGCGTCGGCTGCGCCGATGGGCCGGTTCGGCGTCCGGCGGCCGTCTGTCACGGAGGTGCGGGACCGGTTGACCGGCCGGTCGGCGTACGGGCTACCGGCTGGCCTTCGGGTGTCCCTCGGTGGCGGGTGGGTTGTTTTCGAATCGTCTGTCCAGAACCAGCCCTCCAGGGCAGGCTGGTTCCAACGGGCTCACATGGGCGGGCCCCGGGGTCGGTGGTGCGGGCGCGCTCCCTGCCGACGGCAAGGGAGAACTCCGCCGCGCGCACGTACGGAAAAGGCCGCCCACCGAGAGGGGCGGCCTTCCGGAAACCGGCAAGGTGTCAGGGCTTGACGTGCAGCGCGGTGAAGCGGGGCCACACCGGCTCGCCCGTCTCGTTGCGTACCGCCAGCGACACGCCCCCGCTGGTACGGGCCGGGTCGAGTTCCTTCGTGGCGCGGGCCACCAGCGCGTGACCGCCGTCCACGGTGACGCGGACACCGCCGGGGGAGACCTCCAGGTTCAGCCGGTGCTGCGCCGCAGGGGTGACCTTGCCGGTCGTGACGTGTTCCGTGCCGTCGGCCGGCCGCTCGGTCACCCGCCACCCGGTCTCCGACACGGTGACCGTGACGGGCACCAGGCTGCCGTGCCCGACCTCCACCGACGCGCTGGTCTCGGTCCCGCGGAGCCCGGCGACGGTGGCGCTCACCTGGTAGGTGCTCCAGTCCGCCGTACCCATCGGCAGGTGCACGGCCGAGACGTACGTGCCGTTCGCCACCCCCTTGCCGGTCAGCGCCGCCAGGCCGGTGCCCGACGGGCTGCCCGGGAACCGCCACTGCTCGGGGTTGCGCAACGGCTCGGGAATCTCGGCGGGCGAGCGGGAGACCCACTCGTTCAGGCGCTTCACGAAGGTGTCGGTGGACGTCGTCCGCATCACCTCCAGGCGCTGCACCTGCCGCGCCGCGGCCGCGCGCGGCCCGGCCGGCAGGGGGCGCGAGGAGACGTTGGTCAGCGAGGCGGTGAACCGCTCCCGCAGCAGCCGTTCCAGCACGGACGTGTTGCGGGCGACGAGGTTGGTCGGCCCGGCCGTCTCCGAGAACGGGTAGGCGAACAGCCGGGGCGCCGGCAGGCGGTGGCCGGCGAACGCCCGCAGCGACTTGTCCAGGTCGGTGCGTACCCGGACGCGGTACTCCTCCTCGGTCTCCAGCCGCTTCTCCTTCGCCAGCCAGAGCCGGTTGGCGAGCACCGACCCCTGGTGTCCGGCGGCGTCGATCGCCGCCCGCTCGTGGCTGAGGTGCGTGTGGTCCTGGAAGTCCCAGCGCCCGGAGGCCTTCATCCGGTCGACCTCGGCCCACGACAGGTAGTACGGGCGGTGGGTGTCGACCGCGCCGGTGATCAGGAAGGACGCCGCGCGCATCTTGTGCTTGGCGAGGACCTGGTCGGCGTGCGCCCACAGGCCCCGGGTGCCGTCGTCGAAGGTGAGGTAGACGGTGTGCGGCGCCGGTGTCGTGCCCGTGGTCAGGTAGCGGGTGAACTCCTTGGTGGTCAGCGAGCGGTAGCCCGCCGCCTCCAGCTTGGCGAGCTGGGTGTCCAGCTGCTGCGGGGTGAGGGTGTAGTCGTTGGTGGGCTCGGGGTTGATGTCGTGGTAGGCGAGCACGATCGGCGCGCTCGCGCGGGTCTTGACGATCTCCGCGGGCAGCGCGTCCGGCTCGACACCGGGCGCGGCGGCCTGCGTGGACACCGCGCGCCGGGCGCTGTCGTAGCTC
>NZ_JACBWZ010000265.1 GCF_013870595.1 Streptomyces sp. WELS2
GCGCCACCGACTGGCCCGCCGGCGGCACCCTGGACATCGCCGGACCGGTGAACCGGGCCGTCGACTGGATGACCGACCACCTCTACTCCGGCGTCCCGGTCGTCGGCGGCACCGCCGACTGGGCGGGGCACTTCACCACCTGGGTCCTGGACCCGGTCCGCGCCGGGCTGCAGGCGATGCCGTGGTGGTCGGTGCTGCTCGTGGTCGCCGCCCTGGCCTGGCTGATCGGCACCTGGCGCACCGCGCTGACCGCCGTCCTCGCCATGGCCGCGATCGGAGTGCTCGGCGTGTGGGAGCCGTCGCTCGACACCCTCTCCCAGGTGCTGGCCGCCGTCGCCGTCACCCTCGTCCTGGGCGTGGCCACCGGCATCGCGGCGGCCCGCAGCGCCCGTATCGACCGCGTCCTGCGCCCGGTCCTGGACGTCCTCCAGACCATGCCGCAGTTCGTGTACCTGATCCCGGTGGTCGCCCTGTTCGGCGTCGGCCGCGCCCCCGCCGTCGCCGCGGCCGTCGTCTACGCCCTCCCGGCCGTCGTCCGGATCACCGCGCAGGGCCTGCGCCAGGTCGACCAGGCCGCGCTGGAGTCCGCGCGCTCGCTCGGCGCGACCGGACGGCAGCAGCTGTGGCAGGTGCAGCTCCCGCTCGCCCGGCGCGCGCTGCTGCTCGCCGTCAACCAGGGCGTGGTCCTGGTCCTCGCCGTCGTCATCATCGGCGGCCTGGTCGGCGGCGGTGCCCTCGGCTACGACGTCGCCTTCGGCCTGGCCCAGGGCGACCTGGCCACCGGCCTGGTGGCGGGCGCCGCCATCGTCTGCCTGGGCCTGATGCTCGACCGGGTGACCCAGCCGGCCGGGCGCCGCGCGGGGAAGGGAGCCTGACATGCGCCGTACCGCGATCACGGCCGCCGTGGCCGCCCTGGCCCTGACCACCGGCTGCGGCGCCGCCGACATGACCAGGCAGGCCAGCCCGTTCGCCAACGCCCGGGGCGCGAAGACGGTCACCCTGTCCGTGCAGTCCTGGGTGGGCGCGCAGGCCGACGCGGCCGTCGCCCAGTACATCCTGGAGCACAAGCTCGGCTACCGCGTCGACACCGTCCAGGTCGACGAGGTGCCGGCCTGGGACGCGCTCAGCCAGGGCCGGGTCGACGCCCTGCTGGAGGACTGGGGCCACCCGGAGCAGGAGAAGCGCTACGTCGAGGACAAGAAGACGGTCGCGCCCGGCGGCGGACTCGGGGTCACCGGCCACATCGGCTGGTTCGTGCCCACGTACCTCGCCAAGCAGCACCCGGACATCACCGACTGGCGGAACCTGGACAAGTACGCCCCGCTGTTCCGTACCGCGGAGAGCGGCGGCAAGGGACAGCTGATGGACGGCTCCCCGTCCTACGTCACCAACGACAAGGCGCTGGTGAAGAACCTGGAACTGGACTACCAGGTCGTCTTCGCCGGCTCCGAGGCCGCGCAGATCACCCAGATCAAACGGTTCGCCAAGGAGAAGAAGCCCTTCCTGACCTACTGGTACGCGCCCCAGTGGCTGTTCGAGAAGGTGCCGATGACGGAGGTGAAGCTGCCCCCGCACAAGGAGGGCTGCGACGCGGACCCGGCCAAGGTCGCCTGCGGCTACCCGCACACCCCGCTGAAGAAGTACCTCAACGCGGGCTTCGCGAAGTCCGGCGGCGAGGCGGCGGCCTTCCTGAAGAAGTTCCGGTGGACCACCGAGGACCAGAACGAGGTGTCGCTGATGATCGCCGAGCAGAAGCTCTCCCCGGCCGAGGCGGCGAGGAAGTGGGTGGACAGCCACCCGTCCGTGTGGAAGAAGTGGCTGCCCTGACCGGACGCCCCCGGCCTACGGCAGGGGACCGGCGGCGATCTCCCGCAGCGCGGCCGTCGCCCGCCGCTGGAGCCACGGCCCGAACGTGACCCGGGTGGCCCCGAGTTCGCCGAGCGCGGCGGGCGAGGGGCCGTCCCCGGCCGGCCGGGCCAGCAGGTTCAGCGGGCCCTCGATCCCCGACCGCAGCAGCGGCACCAGCCGTGCCGGGGCGAGGATCGGGTACACGCAGTCGGCGCCCGCCGCGCGGTACAGCGCGGCCCGCTCGATGGCCCGCTCCGGGTCGCCGTCGCCGTGTACGAACACGTCGACGCGGGCGTTGACGAACAGCCGGTCGGCGGCGGCCTCCCGCACCGCCGCGAGGAACTCGGCGTGCGCGTGCGGGTCCTTGAGGACACCCCCGTCGGAGTCCTCGAGGTTGCAGCCCACCGCACCGGCCTCCAGCAGCCGTTCGACCAGCTCCTCGGGCGCGAGCCCGTAGCCGCCCTCCACGTCCGCCGAGACCGGCACGTCCACCGCCCGCGCGATCCGGGCGACGGCCGCGAACATCTCGTCGGCGGGGGTGGCCCCGTCCTCGTACCCGAGGGAGGCGGCCATCCCGGCGCTCGGGGTGGCCAGCGCCGGGAAACCGGCCTCGGCGAAGACCCGCGCGGAGGCGGCGTCCCACGGCCCGGGCAGCACCAGCGGGTCGCCCGGGGCGCGCCCCCGGTGCAGGGCGCGGAACTCCTCGGCCTTGCTCATGGCTGCCGGCCCCCCGGTGGCACACGGCGGCTGACCATCAGGCGGTTCCAGCCGTTGATGACGGTGATCAGGGCGATGAGGTGGGCGAGCGCCGCCTCGTCGAAGTGCTTGGCGGCGGCCTCGTACACCTCGTCGGGCACGAACCCTTCCGTGAGCACGGTGACCGCCTCGGTCAGCGCCAGCGCGGCCCGCTCCCGCTCGCTGTAGAGGTCCTCGGTCTCCTCCCAGGCGCTGAGGAAGTGGATGCGGTCCTCGGACTCCCCGTTCTTCCGGGCCAGGCCCAGGTGCATGTCGAGGCAGAACGCGCAGTGGTTGATCTGCGAGGCGCGGATCATCACCAGTTCGGCCAGGCCCGGATCGCCGAGCCCCTTCTTGGCCGCCGCGCTGACGGCGGCCATCGCCTTGAAGACCTGCGGGTCCAGCAGCTGGGTACGGTTCACTTGTGCTGCCCCGGGTGGTAGTGGCCCGCGGGCGTCCGGGTGGTCACGCCGAACCGGTTCCAGGCGTTGATCACGGCGATGGCGGCGATCAGCTGGGACAGCTCGGCCTCGTCGAAGTGCTTGGCGGCCCGCTCGTAGACCTCGTCCGGCACGAAACCGTCCGTCAGCACGGTGATCGCGTCGGTCAGCTCCAGCGCCGCCAGCTCCTTCTCGGTGTAGAAGTGCCGGGACTCCTCCCACGCGCCGAGCTGGATGATCCGCTCCACGCTCTCGCCGGCCGCGAGGGCGTCCTTGGAGTGCATGTCGAGGCAGCGCGCGCAGTGGTTGACCTGGGAGGCGCGGATCTTGACGAGCTCGCGCAGCCGGGGGTCCAGGCCCTGGTTGGCGACGGCGTCCAGCTGGATCATCGCCTTGTAGACCTCGGGCGCGTGCTGGGCCCAGCGCAGCCGCGCCGGCTCCTCGGGGGCGTAGGTGACGGGTTCCTCGTGAGTGCTCATGTCTTCGACCCTAGGAGCGAGGCAGCCCAGGGGTATGGTCCATTCCCATGGCGGAATCCTGGGCCACTTTGGGCGTCGACCTGCATCTCGAACCGGCAGTGGCGGGCGGTCTGCGCCGGGGCCTGACCGACGCCCTGCGGGACGCGGTGCGCACCGGCCGGCTCGCCCCCGGCACCAGGCTGCCGTCCTCCCGGACCCTCGCCGCCGACCTCGGCATCGCCCGCAACACCGTCGCCGAGGCCTACGCCGACCTGGTCTGAAATTTGCAAGTGGCGAAGTGCATGCTGCATCCGACGGAACGTGATCGAATGGGCCGGGAGCCGATCCGCCTGCGCGGACGGCCGGAGCCGACGAGGGGGGTGGGCGTGACCGTGGAGACCGAATGGGGCGGTGCGCCCTCCGTGCTGCGCATGATCCTCGGCAGACGGCTGGAGGAGCTGCGCACCCGGGCCGGCCTCAGCTTCGCCGAGGCGGGCGCGGCCATCGGGGTCAGCCACTCCACGATCCGCCGCATGGAGGCCGCCAAGGTGGCCCGGCTGCGGCTCGCGGACGCCGAGAAGCTCCTCCAGGTCTACGGCGTCACGGACCAGGAGGAGATCGACACCTTCCTGCAGTCCGTGCGCGAGGCCAACAAGCGCGGCTGGTGGCACTCGTACCGCGACGTCGTGCCCCACTGGCTGCCCGCCTACCTCAGCCTGGAACAGGCGGCGCTGCAACTGCGCGGCTACGAGAACCAGTTCGTGCACGGCCTGCTGCAGACCGAGGACTACGCCCGCGCCCTGCTCACCGCGTCCTACCCGCACGCCCCCGCCGAGACCACCGAACGCCGGGTCGCGCTGCGCACGCGCCGCCAGAAACGGCTGACCGGGGCCGAACCGCCGCGGCTGTGGGTGGTGATGGACGAGACGGTGCTGCGCCGGCCGGTCGGCGGCCCGCGGGTGATGCGCGCGCAGATCGACCACCTCATCGAGCTGGGCCGGCTGCCCCATGTCACCGTGCAGGTCATGCCGTTCGCGCTCGGACCGCATCCCGCGCTGTGGGCCGGCGCCTTCCACCTCTTCCGGTTCCGCGCCCGCGAACTGCCCGACATCGCCTACCTCAGCTGCCTGGACAGGGCCGAATACCTGGACAAGCCGGACGAGGTGGTGGTCTACCGGGAGGCTCTCGACCGGCTGAGCGCCCAGGCACCGTCCGCCCGGAAGACCGAGACCCTGCTCGCCGACCTGCGCAAGGAGTGGTGAGCCGCCGACCGTATCCGCCCGTCGCACCACCCCGCGCAACCGCCCCCGCACGTGCCGACGCGAGGGCCCGACCCCTGACCCGAATGGGAGACACGGCGTTGCCCGACAACGGATGGCCGGCCGACCGGATCGACACCGCAAACGCCCACTCCGCCCGCATCTACGACTACATACTCGGCGGCAAGGACTACTACCCCGCCGACAAGGAGGCGGGCGAGGCGATGACGCGGGAGTGGCCCGCGCTCCCGGTGCACATGCGCGCCAACCGCGACTTCATGAACCGCGCGGTGCGCCGGCTGGCCGAGGACGCGGGAGTGCGGCAGTTCCTGGACATCGGCACCGGCATCCCGACCTCGCCCAACCTGCACGAGATCGCCCAGGCCGTGGCCCCCGCGTCCCGGGTCGTCTACGTCGACAACGACCCGATCGTGCTCACCCTCTCCCAGGGCCTGCTGGCCAGCGCGCCCGAGGGCCGGACCGCGTACGTGGAGGCCGACTTCCGCGACCCGGCGGCCATCCTGGACGCCCCCGAACTGCGCGGGACGCTGGACCTGAGCCGGCCCGTCGCCCTCACCGTCATCGCGATCGTGCACTTCATGCTGGACGCGGACGACGCGGTCGGCGTGGTGCGCCGGCTGCTGGAGCCGCTGCCCTCCGGCAGCTACCTCGCGATGTCCATCGGCACCGCCGACTTCGCCCCCGCCGAGGTGGGCCGGGTCGCCCGCGAGTACGCGGCCCGCGACATGCCGATGCGGCTGCGCACCCTGGCCGAGGCACACGAGTTCTTCGACGGCCTGGACCTGGTCGAGCCCGGCGTCGTCCAGGTGCACAAGTGGCATCCCGACGACGGCGCGCAGGGCATCCGGGACGAGGACATCGCCATGTACGGCGCGGTAGCCCGCAAGCCGTGACAGACCCGGGGCCGGGGTCCGACCCACCTCCCGGACCCCGGCCCCGCCCCCCGTCGTACGACACGTACGGCGGGCCGGGCGGCGGGCCGGGCGGTCGCCGCACCCGCGGCGACCGGAAGACAGCCCCTGGAACGAGCCCCGGCAGGACCGGAGCGGCCCGCCCCTCGGCGGGTCGGGAGGAAACCACCCCCCGAGCACGGAACCGGATCGCCCGGAAAGCGGTCTTAGGGGCCGTGGAAGGCCGGGATCGGCCCGGTCGCGAAGAATCCGGGGGAATGAGACACATGTCCGAGCGCAGTCGCAAGACCTTCCTGACCGTCACGGCCCTCGCCGCAGGCCTCACGCTGGCCGCCGTCACCCCCGCCCTCGCGGGCGGCACCACGAGCCACACCTCCCGCGTCACCGCCGCGCCCCCGGCCGCCCAGGGCGACCCGCGCGGCGTCACCCAGCACGTGGCCGACTTCTACGGCGCCTACATCGACGCCGTCTGGGCCACCGACGACCCCGCGGCGGCGGCGAGCGCCAAGGCCCTGCGCGGCTTCTACCTCTCCGCCGGAGCCCAGAAGGCGGTGGCCGCCTACGAGCGGCGCGAGCACGCCGACGGCATCCTGTTCGCGCAGAACGTACCGGTGAAGTGGAAGGTGGCCTACACCGGTTCCGGCGCCGGCCACGCCACCAACCGGGTCACGCTCACCTGGGGCGACGGCCCGCACGCCGAGGTCAGCCGGATCGACGTCCGGTCCGACCTGAAGACCCTGAAGATCACCGAGCTCCGGCCGGCCGCCTGACCCGGGCGTGGGCCCCGCCCCGCCCCATTCGGGGCGGGGCCCACGCTCCGCGCACCCGGGCGCCGGTCAGGCGTGGCCGTGCGGATGGTAGGGGCGCGGCAGCCGCATGCCCCGGTCGGCCATGATCCGCCGCACCCGGTCGGGATAGTCGGTGATGATCCCGTCGACGCCCAGGTCCATCAGCGCCGCCACGGTCGCCGGGTCGTCACAGGTCCACGGCACCACCTTCAGGCCCCGGGCGTGCGCCTCGGCGACCATGGCCGCGTCGGAGTAGAACCGGAAGTCCGGGTCGCCGACCCTGCCGCTCTGCGGGAAGCCGTAGTTGGGGGAGAGGGTGGTGACGCCGGGCAGGGTCGCCGCCGCCCGGACGAAGTCACCGCCGTAGTCGTCGGCGTCGATCCCGCCCAGCCACGGGGACGCGCCGGGACGGCCGACCTGGAGGAAGTCGTGATTCGTCAGCGCCACCAGCGGCCACCTCGGCGCCAGCCGGTGCATCACCTTCAGCGCCCCCCAGTCGAACGACTGGATGGTGACCTGCCGCTCGATGCCCGAGCGGTGGATCTCCTCGTACACCCGGCGCACGAACACCTCGCGCGGCGCGGTCTGTTCGGGCGCGCCCGCCTCCACCTTGGTCTCGATGTTCAGTTTCACCCCCCGGGCGCGATAGCTCTCGACCAGACCGAGGACGTCCTTCAGCTCCACCATCCGGAACCCCTTGACGACCTCCTGCTCGGGGAAGCCGGGCAGTTGCCGGTAGCCGCAGTCCAGCGTCTTGATCTGAGCCAGCGTCAGATCCTTGATGTACTTGCCGGTGTAGGGGTACATCGGGTCGCCGGGGGTGAGCGGGCCGGTGTCCCGGCACTTGACGCCGCTGATCTGCCGGTCGTGGTTGACGACCACCTTCAGGTCCCGGGTGATCTGGGTGTCCAGCTCCAGTGTGGACACCCCGAGCCGCAGCGCCTTGCCGAAGCCCTCCAGCGACTCCTCGGTGGTCAGGCCGAGGCCGCCGCGGTGCGCCTGGAGGTCGAAGCGGGCCGGCGCG
>NZ_JACBWZ010000266.1 GCF_013870595.1 Streptomyces sp. WELS2
CCACGGCCGCGTACACCACCAGGGCGATCCCCAGCGCCAGCGGAACGGCCCTCGGGATCGTGCGCGCCGGGTCGCGTACCTCCTCCCCGAGGGTGGCGATCCGCGCGTACCCGGCGAACGCGAAGAACAGCAGCCCGGCCGCCTGGAGCACCCCGCCCGGGCCTACCGACGGGCCGGTGCCCAGCCGCCCGGCGTCCGCCCGGCCGGAGGCCAGGCACACCACGACCACGGCCGCGAGCACGGCCAGGACGACGGCCACGATGACCCGCGTCAGCCACGCCGACTTCTGGATGCCGCCGTAGTTCACGGCGGTCAGCGCCAGCACGGCGGCGACCGCCACCGCGTGTGCCTGCCCCGGCCACACATACGTGCCCACGGTGAGTGCCATGGCCGCGCAGGAGGCCGTCTTGCCGACCACGAAGGCCCAGCCGGCCAGATACCCCCAGAAGGCGCCCAGCCGCTCCCTGCCGTACACGTACGTGCCGCCGGAGGCCGGATAGCGGGCGGCCAGCCGGGCCGAGGACCGCGCGTTGCAGTAGGCCACCACGGCGGCGAGGGCGAGCCCGGCGAGCAGCCCGGACCCGGCCGCCCGCGCGGCGGGCCCCGGCGCGGCGAACACCCCGGCGCCGACCATCGACCCCAGGCCCACGACCACGGCGTCCCGCAGGCCCAGACCGCGCCGCAGACCTGCGTCCGTACGTGTCATGCGCCGCACCCTACTGAGCGCGGCAACCGGTGGGCGGACCGCCGGCGTCTTCCTCGTGGACAGGGCACGAATACACGCGCGCGTGCCGCACACCGGGCCCACGGCGGAAATCCGGGGCGCGGACGGCGCGGACGGCGCGGACACGGCGCGGGAGGGCAGGTTCACGGCATGGGCATCATCAGCTGGATCATCCTGGGGCTGCTGGCCGGGGCCATCGCCAAGCTCCTGCTGCCGGGCCGCGACCCCGGCGGCTTCATCGGTACGACCCTCATCGGCATCGCGGGCGCGTTCCTCGGCGGCTGGATCTCGGCGCGCTGGCTGGACCACCCGGTCAGCAAGCACTTCTACGACGGCGCGACCTGGGCGGCGGCCATCGGCGGCTCCCTGGTGCTGCTGATCGTCTACCGCATCCTGTTCGGCAACTCACGCGACTGAGCGCGGCCGGAGGCGTTCCGGGCAGCACGGAAGGGCGGGTGCCGCACGGCACCCGCCCTCGTCGCGTTCCGTGTGCCTAGCGGTAGTTCACGAACTGCAGCGCGAAGTCGAAGTCCTTGCCCTTCAGCAGGGCGATCACGGTCTGGAGGTCGTCGCGGCTCTTGGAGCTGACGCGCAGCTCGTCACCCTGGACCTGCGCCTTGACGCCCTTGGGGCCCTCGTCGCGGATGATCTTCGCCACCTTCTTGGCGTTCTCCTGGGAGATGCCCTCCTGGATCGACGCGAAGAGCTTGTACTCCTTGCCGGAGAGCTGCGGCTCGCCCACCTCCAGCGCCTTCAGCGAGATGCCGCGCTTGATGAGCTTGGACTTGAGGACGTCGAGGACGGCGTTGACCCGGTCCTCGGAGTTCGCCTCCATGAGGATCTTGTCCTCACCGGACCACTTGATCGAAGCCCCCACGCCCTTGAAGTCGTAACGCTGGGAGATCTCCTTGGCGGTCTGGTTGAGGGCGTTGTCGACCTCCTGCCGCTCGACCTTCGAGACGATGTCGAAACTGGAGTCGGCCATGTCCTGTGGCTCCTTGTATCCGGGTGCGTATGGGGTGGGTGCCGGCGCGCGGCGGCGACCGCCGGGCCCGGTGGAGCACCGGGCCGCATCCGCACCAGCCTAGCCACCCCGCGCCCCCGGATGCGGAGATCAACCGGGTGGCGGAGCACCCCCCTGCATCGGGTATTGTTTACGTCGTTGCCGGGGGACACCGCCGAAAGCGGGGTCCAAACGGCAGCAGTACCAGGCGGTGTGCCCGAGCGGCCAAAGGGAGCAGACTGTAAATCTGCCGGCTCAGCCTTCCCAGGTTCGAATCCTGGCGCCGCCACTGGACCAGAAGGGTCCGTGATCAGCGTAAACGCTGATCACGGACCCTTCTGGCGTGTGGCGGAGAGCGTGGAGCGCGACTCTCCCGCCAGGGGAACGACCCGGACGGCCCGTCGAGTCGCCGCTCCCGTGGGGTGCTCCGGCTCCGTCGAGGGCGGAGGCCATGGGTGAGTGGTGCGCCGGCGGTCGCTCGCGGGGTGCGGCCGGCAGCGGGCGCCCTCGGCCGGGGCCCGCGGGGGGACGTGATCTTCCGGTCGGAGCCCTCCCGAATGCAAAGGGCCGGTGAGGGGTCGCACCCGGTCGTCGCGCACGCGTCCGCGCCGGGACCACCGCCTGCCCACGAGCTACGGCGGAGTCGGGAACAGCCCGACGCGTATCCCGTACGCCCACAGAGCTTGCAGGTGTGATCGTGCGCACACTGGCGGCCCTGCTCTGTCCGGGGATTGTCGGACCCCGCGGCTACACTCCGGCCGCCGACACCGCGATCGGCTCCTGGCGAACCCGTGGAACGACGAGTGGCGGCACTCCCGCGCCGTCGGCCGAGAAGCCGGAGCCGGACGCCTGACCACCGCATCGGCGCTGGTCAGAGTGTCCGAGTTGATCCAGGGGCTCCCGAAGCACCACCAACGGGAGCCCCCAGTGGGCCGATCGCTGGACCCGCCAAGGCACAACGTCAGCTCCGTTGAATGTAACGGTGGGCCAGGCCAAACCATTCCATAGATTTCGGGAGTCCTGGCTGTTACTCCGGAGTAAGTCCGTTTCCCTGGGGATTTCGATTCCGGCCGCGGGCGCCTCGCGGTGGCACCGGGCAAGCATTGCCCCGAGGCTGACATTTTCGTGACGCCCAGGTGGTGCTATATCCTGCCGGATCAAGAGCGGCGCAGCTTTTCTGATGACCTCACCAGTCATCCTGGATGCCCTTCTTAAGTAAGCCTTACCTGCTGGACCCGCCAAGTCGGATACAAAGTCAGAAGGACCCACGGAATGGATTTCCTTACGGCTGCGGTCTTGATCGTCTTGATCGCCGCGGCGACCGCCGTGCTCGTCGTCAAGGTGCTGGCGTCCACGCCGGCGCGCATCGCGGCCGCCTTGGGAGCGGTGGCACTCCTCTTCGGCGTTCTGCCGCGCCTGTTCGCGCCGCTGACGCCGCCGTCGGCCCCGGCGCCCGCGGCCACCGTCACGGTGGGCCCGCACCGTGTGGGCGACTCCTCCTGGTCGCCGGCGGCGTACCCGTCCGCGGCACAGCCGGCGGTCCTGCCGTCGCGAGGAGTCTCCTGATGGGGCTCGCCGGCAAACGCCAGCAGGAGGTGCTCGCGCAGGCGCGCAGAAGTGTTCAGGATGCCCGCCGGCGACAGGCGGCGGGCAGCTGGCAGCCCATGGTCCTGGGCAACTCGGTGTATGCCTTCGACGAGGAGACGGGACTGGTCGGCCACGGCCTCTCCGGTTCCCGTGCCGTACGGGCTCTCATCGACCTCCACCCGTTCCTGGCCGGCCTCCCGCAGAGCTTCCGCCACGACTTCACCGCGCTGATGTCGACGCGGTCGAACCCCCGCAGCGCTCAGCTGCGGGGCTCCGTCAGCTCGATGGTGCACGTGGTCCTGTCCGGCTGCGTGTACGAGGAGTCGAGCTATGGCGAGGACACGACGGCGCGGATCCACGGTGCGGGGTCGGTCCTCGGCGTCGCCGAGGTCTTCGACCCCGATCTTCTCGCTCCGACGGCGCGCTGCCTCAACAGCACGCTCACCCTGGCGATCCCGCTGCCCCGGCTGAGGGCCATGGCGGAAGGGGTGGCCGCGGTCGGTGTCGCCCTGGGCAAGGCCTTGGCGGAGCAGCTCGCCATCGGCGAGCGCGTCTACAGCCGCCACAGCCTCTCGCCGGAGCAGCGGCTCGCCGGGCTCTTCGTTCACCTTCTCGATCGGTGCGCCGTCCCCTGCCTCACCCACGGGCGCATGGTGGAAGGGCCGTCCCAGACGGATCTGGCGGCTGCCCTCTCGGTCAGCCGCGCCACCATAGAAAACGCCCTGAAGGTCTTGCGCGAGGGAGGACTGGTCACGACGGGTTACCGGCAGTATCGGTTCCCGAATGAGAGGGGGCTCGCCGAGTTCGGGCGGGTCCGCATGCCTTCGCAGACGGTGACCGGATCGGCGGAAGCCCAGTAGCCGCAATTTTGAGGCCCGCTTCCGGAACCCGTTTTCCGGAGGCGGGCCTCTTGCGGTCGGTGCGGTTTCTTTTTCCGATCCTGTCGGGCAATGAATAGCTCGACGTCGAGATAAGTGCAGAGGTTAACTTGGCTTAGCGAAAGATTTACGTACCCCTTTTCTGTTTCGCCGCTTTGGCTCGGTCTTACCGCACTTTGTCGGCAAGTGTCCTTCGTCACCCTCGTGCCTGTTGCCCGCGCGGCGACCGCCGGGTCAGCCGGGTGGGCCCGGGCGCAGGGCGAGCAGGGCGATGTCGTCGGTGGTGTCGCGGCCGAACCTGAGGATCAGTTCGTCGCAGAAGACGTCCAGCGGGGCCCGGGCCAGGCCGGCGGTGGACCGGCGGAGCGTGTTCATGGCCTCGTCGAGCGACTCGCCGCGGCGCTCGATGAGGCCGTCCGTGAAGAACAGCAGCGTGGCGTGGGGCGGCAGCAGCTCCCAGGCGGATGTGCGGGGCAGTCGCGGGTCCATCCCGATCAGCAGGCCCCGGCCCGCTTCCAGGTACCGCGTGTCGCCCTCCTGGGTGGTCAGCAGGGGCGGCAGATGGCCGGCCGAGGAGTAGTGCAGGTACGTCGTGCGGGCGTCGCTCTTGACCAGGCCGTACACGCAGGTGGCCGTGTACTGCGGGTTCAGGGTCTGGCTCGCCAGGTCCAGGCGGCGCAGCACCTCCTCGGGCGGTTCCTGCCGGTCGACGGCGATGCCGCGCAGCATGTTGCGCAGGGTGCTCATGGCGACCGCGGCCTGGAGATCGTGACCGGACACGTCCCCGATGACCAGCACGATGTCACCGCCCGGCAGCGTGAAGGCGTCGTACCAGTCGCCGCCGACCTCCGCGGTGGTGCTGGACGGCACATAGCGGGCGGTCAGCTCCAGCCGGTCGGCGTGGGGCAGCTCGGGCAGCAGCGCGCGCTGGAGGTGCTCGGCGTTGGAGCGGGCGTGCTGGTGCAGACGGGCGTTGTCCACCCCGAGCGCGAGGGCGCGGACCAGCTCCGCGATCAGGGGAACGTCCTCCTTGGCGAACGGGTGCCCGGCCTCGGTACGGACGATCGTCAGGGCCCCGAACACCGCGCTCTCGGCCCGCAGCGGAGCGACGACCGCGCTGTTCGCGCCCAGCCGCCGGACCAGGTCCCGCTGCCGGGCGTCCAGGGGGCTCAGCGGGCCGTCGGACGGGGTGAGGTCGGTGACCAGCAGCGGACCGGCGCCGCGCAACACCCTGAGCAGCGAGTTCTCGCTGAGCTCGGTCGCCGGCGGGAGCGTGCCGAGGTGGTTCCCGGACACCGACACCCGGGGGTCGCGGTGCACGACACAGACCCGCTCCAGCCGGCCCTGCTCGTCGACCAGGTCCGCCATGCACCAGTCGGCCAGGTTCCGGGTCAGGACATGGCACACCCGCCGTAGCCGCTCCTGGGGGTCGAGGGTGCTGGTCAGCGCTATGCCGGTGTCGGCGAACAGGGACAGCCACTCCGGCGCCGCCGCCTGTGTGCTCAGCGTCTTCGTCTTCCGGGTGGTGCTCGGCAGGTGCACCGGGCCCGGCACCGGCCGGGTGGCGGAGCGGACGTCCCCGGGGGCGTCCGGCGGGGCGGGAGGAGCCGTCGTCGTGGTGAGCTGGGCGACGAACACGGTCCGCCCGTCGATCGCCTCCTGCGTCTGGATGGTGAGGCGGATCGGGACCACCCGGCCGTCCCGGTGCAGCGCGGGCACCGGTATCGGGCGGCCCAGGATGCGGGACTCGCCGGTGAGCAGCAGCGAGGTGAAGGCCGTCACATGGCGCCGGCGCAGGTGTTCGGGCATGAGCACGGTCAGCGGCCGGCCGACGAGATCGTGCGCCGGCCAGCCCAGCATGCTCGACGCGGCCTCGTTCACCGCGACGATCCGGTTGGTGTCGTCCGCCGCGACGGTCGGTACGAGGGCCGCCTCCACCACGCTCGCGTCCCACGGCGCCAGGTCCCTCGGGTTGGCGCCCGGGGCGCCGGTGACCTGCGTCCACGAGGTGGGCTGTCCGCCGAGCAGCTGGCCGGTGATCTGGTCGAGCAGCCAGTGCCGGAAGGCCCGGATGTGCGGCAGGGGCGGCAGGGCCAGCAGGCTTCCCTGCTGTGCCGCCGTGTCGGCGGCGTCGAGGAACCGGCGCAGCGCCGCGACGCGGGGCGCCGCGTCCGCCGCGAAGGCCACCCGCAGGGAGAGCGTCGAACTGTCGGGGGTCTCCTGCTCCACCGCCGCCCACATGGACGCGCAGATCATGCTGCTCGTGTCCTGGGCGGCGGCGTGGTCCTGCGGGGACACCCCGGCCCAGGAGGCGCCGGCTCGGGCGAGGAGCAGTTCGCGCAGCATCCCCTCCCACTGCTGCTGGGCCGCCCAGTAGAGGGCGTACGGTACGTCGTTCAGCGTCACGGTGACGGTCCGGCCGGGCGGTGCCAAGGTCTCCCACGCGGACGCCGGCGGCGCGGGTGCCTCGGGCCACACCTCGAACCAGACCGTCTTGCGGTCGTCCCCGCTGTGCACGCCGTGGCTGGTGGCCAGCTCCTCGACCAGGGCCAGGCCCCTGCCGGTGCAGGCGTACAGATGGCGGACGTGCGGTACCAGCCCGTAGTCCGGGCGGTGGTCGGTGACCCGCACATGGGCCTGGCTCCCGACGGCCCAGGCCTCGACCTCGATGCCGGTGCGCGCGTGGACGACGGCGTTGGTCACCAGCTCGCCGGTCAGCAGCTCGGCGGTGTCCACCACGTCCCGCGCCAGACCGCCCAGCACCGACCGCACGAACCTGCGGGCCACCACGACGTTCTCCGGCACCGGAGACAGGCGCCGGGCCGACGCTCCCGGAGGAATCGGGCTGCCCATACCGGCTGGGTGCCCAGAACCCCGCACATGAAGTCCGCCCGCCCGGGAAAACCGGTCGCCGGGCCGGGTCCGGCGCCGCGGACGTTCGCCCGCATGGCCGACGACTGCTTCGCGCGTCCACGTCTCGCCGCGGTCGGTCTACGAGGCATGGCGGACGAGTTCGGGAGTTCGGGGCGCGCCGCGTCCCGTACACCGGCTGCGGGACCGGCACGCTCGCCCTCCTGCCGCGCGATCGAGGTCGTCGGCGTCGACCCCGCCGGGGCCTTTCCCGATGACGTCCGGGCAGAACCGGGCGGTGCGCGCGTCGGCCGGATCCACGGCGACGCGGCCGGCCCCCCGCTCCGGCCGACCTGGCGACGATGACGAGGACGTAGCCCAGGCCATCGCCGGTCCGCTCGCGTGGCAGGAGACGCTGCGGGGAGCCCGGGACGCGAGGAC
>NZ_JACBWZ010000267.1 GCF_013870595.1 Streptomyces sp. WELS2
GGGTGAGGGCGACGAAGGGGTTGCCGAAGAACTCCAGGACCGAGCAGCGTGGGCAGCTGGTCGCCGGCGATGCTGTCGGGGCGGACCAGGGCGACGTTGCCGCAGCCGGCCGCGAGGGCCCTGCCGAGGCCGGCCAGCAGGGCGGGCTGGCCGCCGTTGACCGGGTAGGACATCGTGCCGGTGAACTCGTCGTTGGTGACGCCGTAGCCGCCGATGTAGGGGATGCCGGCGCCCTCCAGCGGGGCGAGGAAGGAGTCGCCGAACTGGCTGTAGGAGCCGACGACCGCGACCACGTTCCCGGCCGCGGCCCGCTTGGCGCACTTGGCGGCGCCCACGCTGTCGTTGTGGTCGTTGCAGGTCAGCACCTTCAGCTCGCGGCCGTGGATGCCGCCGTGCGCGTTGACCCACTTCGCGTAGGCGAGGGCCATGGCGGGCATGCCGGGCTTGTTGGTCGCGTCGGTGTCCTGCGGGGCCCAGGTCATCACCGTGACCGGGTCGTCCCCGGAGCCCCCCGTGGCACCGGGGACGACCCCGCATGCGGCGGTGAGCGACGCGCACAGGGCCACGGCGCTCACGGCGAGCGCGCCGGCCCGGACGGGGCGGGAAGAGCGGGAAGAGGCGGGAACGGGGATGGTGCGAGTGCGTCGCCTGCCGGTCATGGACACGCACGATTCCCTCACACCGCTAACCCCTGAGTGACCCTTGGTCAACGAAGGGTGGCGCCGAGGTGAATTACGGGGGCCGGTGGGCGGTGGCGGGCGCGGAACGTACGATCGGTGACCGTGCAAGGTTCGGAGAACTCTTCCCGTCGCGGCCGCCGCTCCTCCACCATGGGCGGCATGCCCCTCAACGACATGCCGTGGTGGCGGTGGCGCAGCAACGTGCGCTCGGCGCTGCACATGCTCTCCGACCCGGTGTTCCAGCGCGAGGTCTGGCTGGCCGGGGTCGACGGCTACGGCGACGTCACGGACGCCGTGTACCGGCTGGTGGAGGACACCTGGCTGGACAACTGGTCGGCGGAGAAGTACGTCGGCACGATCTTCCGGGACTCGCAGGAGGCGGCGCTCGTCGACACCGCCGTGCTGCGGCTGCTGCGGATCATGCACCAGGTCGGCCCGGACGCGCCGGTCGCCGCGTACCTGGACCACCCCGGCTGGCCGGAGGCGGTGCGGGCGGCGCGGGACGCGCACGTGCGGATGTCGGTGAGCGACGGGGACGACCCGGACACGGCCCCGAGGAGCCTGGAGGTCCTGCGCATCCTGACGCGTTCCGCCTAGCGGCCCGGGCGGGCGGCACGCGCGGGCCTGCCGGTATGGGACCCTGTAGTGCATGACAGACCAGTCCGCTTCCGCCGCCGCCCCGGCCGACCAGTACGTGCTGACGCTCTCCTGCCCGGACAAGCAGGGCATCGTGCACGCCGTGTCCAGCTACCTGTTCATGACCGGCTGCAACATCGAGGACAGCCAGCAGTTCGGCGACCGCGACACGGGACTGTTCTTCATGCGCGTCCACTTCTCGGCCGAGGCTCCGGTGACGGTGGACAAGCTGCGGGCGAGCTTCGCCGCGGTCGGGGACTCCTTCCACATGGACTGGCAGATCCACCGGGCCGACGAGAAGATGCGCATCCTGCTCATGGTCAGCAAGTTCGGGCACTGCCTGAACGACCTGCTGTTCCGGGCGCGGATCGGCGCGCTTCCGGTGGAGATCGCCGGCGTGGTGTCGAATCACACCGATTTCGAAGAGCTGGTGGGTTCGTACAACATTCCCTTCCACCACATCCCGGTCACCAGGGACACCAAGCCCGAGGCCGAGGCCAAGCTGCTGGAGCTGGTGCGCGAGGAGCGGGTCGAACTGGTCGTCCTCGCCCGCTACATGCAGGTCCTCTCGGACGACCTGTGCAAGCAGCTCAGCGGCCGGATCATCAACATCCACCACTCGTTCCTGCCGAGCTTCAAGGGCGCGAAGCCGTATCACCAGGCGCACGCGCGGGGCGTGAAGCTGATCGGCGCGACGGCGCACTACGTCACCGCGGACCTGGACGAGGGGCCGATCATCGAGCAGGAGGTCGAGCGGGTCGGGCACGGTGTGACGCCGGACCAGCTGGTGGCCATCGGCCGGGACGTGGAGTGCCAGGCGCTGGCGCGGGCCGTCAAGTGGCACGCCGAGCGGCGCATCCTGCTCAACGGCCGCCGGACCGTGGTGTTCGCCTGAACCCGGGCGCTCCGGGCGGCGCTCACGGCTGCTCGGGCACCGTGAAGTAGCGGGCGAAGGCCGGGACGACGTCCCGCTCGTCGATCCTTCCGTCGCCGTCGGTGTCGAGCGCGGCGGCGGCCGTTTCCGCCGGGCCGGGCGGTACGTGCAGGGCGCGCAGGACCCGGGCGGCGTCGGGGACGGTGATCCGCCCGTCGGCGTCCGTGTCGGCCACCGCGAGGGCCGCGTGCAGGAAGGGGCGGGCGATCTCGGCGAACCGGCCGGGGTTGTCGCGCAGCCGCTTGACCGCGCCGGTGACGAACTCCTGGCGGGTGATGCGCTGGTCGCCGTCCCGGTCGGCGATGCCGGCCATGCCCTGCCAGAACGCCTCCGCGCCGGCGTACAGCGCCTGGCCCGGGGCGGAGCGGGCGGGCACGGCGAACTCGGCGAGCAGGGCCTTGGCCGCCGCGCTGAAGTCCTCGCGGTCGATGTAGCCGTTGCCGTCCTGGTCGAAGCCGGCGAACCGGGCGGCGATCCGGCGCTCGTACTCGGTGCTGACCATGTGGGGGGCCGCCTTACGTGTGCGTCGTACATGGGGGGTCCCCGGGGCCGGGTGGGTCCGCGGGGCCTGGCTGGGAGCGTACGACGCGGGTGGCCGTCGAATGGCGGAAAACCGACGATTGTGCCAAGACCGGGTGAATCCCGCGACAACGCCGTGGCGGGACCGGGACGTTGTCACACCGGCGGACGCTCAGGCGGACAGCGGTCCCGCCTCGTCCGTGGTGGCGGAGTCGAGGTCGGGGTGGACGTCGAAGAGCCGGCGGACGCCGAGCGCGCCGAGGACGCGGTTGACGTGCGAGCCGTCGACGGCGCCCCGGTCCGGCAGGATCAGCCGCAGCCGGCCCTGGCAGGAGCGGATCAGCCGGCGGGCGGCGATGAGCACCCCGACCCCGCTGGAATCGCAGAAGAACACGTCGGAGAGGTCCACGACGAGGCTGTGGTGTCCCTCGGCGACGGCGTCGTGCACATGCTGGCGCAGCACCGGCGAGGTCATCAGGTCCAGTTCCCCGGAGACCCGGAGCACGGCCCACCGGCCTTGCTCCACGCCGGTCACCTTGAATGCCACGGCCATGCCCCTCCGCTCGCCGGATGCCCCGGAACCGCCCGGAAACGGAAGCAGTTCCTACGTTTCCTTTCGCGCGGCTGCCCAGCGGCCGTTCCCTGAAACGTGACGCCGCAAACGGCGGTTGATCAATAAGGGGCTTAATTCAGTCATCAACGAACGTCTTTGATCAAGTCTGTGCGTGACTCGCGTGAAGGTTGTGTGAAGGGGGCACTATCACGGGAGGTGGCTCCGGGGGCGCACATTGGCACAAAGGGGCGTGCCCTGTCGCAGGGGCCGATTACATTCGAGGGCGCGGGGCCGGCCGGCCCGGCGGCCACCATACGGTGAGGGGAGGGGACCGCATGGCCAGGGACGACCTGTCGCCCCGGTGGGACCGCAAGATGCAGCAGCGGCTCGCCCGCGGTGAGGCGGCGGCCCTCGGGGAGATGTACGACCGGTTCGCCTCCCTCGTGCACAACCTGGCCCACCGCGTCCTGGACGACGAGCGGGCCGCCGACTCCGTCACCCGCGAGGTCTTCGCCCGCGTCTGGGAGCACCCCGAGGGCTAGGACCCCAAGGAGGGCCCGCTGCGCTCCTGGCTCGCCGAAGTCACCCAGCGGATCGCCGTGCGGCGGCTGCGGGACCGGGAGGAACGGGAGCAGCCGCTGCGCGCGGAACGGGAGAGCACGGTCCGGCGCGCCTCGGTCGCCGCCCGTGCCGACTACATCGTCCACTCCATGCCCGCCCCGCTGCGGGCCGCCCTCGACCTGGCCTACAACCAGCGGCGCGACTACCGCCAGGCCGCGGCCGACCTCGGCGTCACCGAGGACGAGGCCCGCCGCAGGCTCCGCCTCGGCCTCCAGCTCCTGGCCACCGCCCACGACGCCGGCACCCTCGCCGGGGTGCTGAGCCTGGCCGACGTCGTGATCAGCGCCAACACCGGCCCCGCGCACCTCGCCGCCGCCGTCGGCACCCCGGTCGTCTCCCTGTTCGCGCCGGTCGTACCCGCCGAACGCTGGGCGCCCTACGGCGTCCCCGTCATCCTGCTCGGCGACCAGTCGGCGCCCTGCGCGGACACCCGGGCCCTGACCTGCCCGGTGCCCGGCCACCCCTGCCTGGACGAGGTCACCGGCCAGGACGTGGTGCGCGCGGTCCACAAGCTCATCCAGGAGCGGCCCTCATGAACATCCTCGTCTGGCACGTGCACGGATCCTGGCTCACCGCCTTCGTGCAGGGCCCGCACACCTACCTCGTCCCGGTCACCGAGGACCGCGGGCCCGACGGCCTGGGCCGCGCGCAGACCTGGGAGTGGCCCCCGTCCGTCCGGGAACTCACCCCCGCCGAACTCCGCGACGCCGACATCGACCTGATGGTCCTCCAGCGGCCGCACGAGCCCGATCTGGCCCTGCGCTGGACCGGCCGCCGGCCCGGCCTCGACGTCCCCGCCGTCTACGTCGAGCACAACAGCCCCGACGCCGCACCCGAACGCCAGCGCCATCCGCTGGCCGGGCAGTCGGCCGTCCCCGTGGTGCACGTCACCCACTTCAACCGGCTGATGTGGGACAACGGCCGGGCCCCCACCGAGGTCGTCGAGCACGGCGTCATCGACCCCGGCCCGCTGTGGACCGGCACCGAGCGGCGCGCCGCCGTCGTCGTCAACGAGCCGGTGCGCAGGGGCCGTACCACCGGCACCGACCTGCTGCCCCGGTTCGCCCGCCACGCCCCCCTGGACGTCTTCGGCATGCGCACCGAAGGTCTCGCCGGCCACCTCGGCCTGCCGCCCGGACGCTGCCGCGCCCGGGACCTGCCCCAGCACGAGCTGCACCGGGAGATGGCCCGGTGCCGGCTGTACCTGCACCCCGTGCGCTGGACCTCGCTCGGCCTGTCCCTGCTGGAGGCCATGTTCCTCGGCATGCCCGTGGTCGCCCTCGACACCACCGAGGTCCGCGAGGCCGTTCCCGAGGGCGCCGGAGTGGTCTCGAACCGGCTCGACGTACTGGAGGACGCCGTACGGGCCTTCCTCGCCGACCCCGAGCACGCCCGCGCGACCGGCGCGGCGGCCCGTGCCGCCGCCCGCGCCCGCTACGGAGAGCGGCGCTTCCTGGACGACTGGGAGCGCCTGATCAAGGAGGTCACCCGATGAGCCGCATTCCGCACTCGGCCGGGCGCGTCGCCATGGTCTCCGAGCACGCCAGCCCCCTGGCCGCGCTCGGCGGGCCGGACGCGGGCGGCCAGAACGTGTACGTGGCGCAGGTCGCCCGGCAGCTCGCCAGGAAGGGATACCGGGTCACCGTGTACACCCGGCGGGACTCGGTGGGGCTGCCGGACCGGGTGACGCTCATCGACGGCGTCCAGGTGGTGCACGTGCCCGCCGGGCCGCCCGCCCCCGTCCCCAAGGACGAACTCCTGCCCCACATGAGCGAGTTCGGGAACTTCCTGGCCCGGCAGTGGGCACAGCACCCGCCCCACGTGGTGCACGCCCACTTCTGGATGTCCGGCCTGGCCGCCCTGGCCGGCGCCCGTGACCTGAACATCCCCGTCGTGCAGACCTACCACGCGCTGGGCACCGTCAAGAAGCGCTACCAGGGCGCCGCCGACACCAGCCCCCCGCAGCGCCTGGCCGTCGAGGAGGCCATCGGCCACGAGTGCGCCCGGATCATCGCCACGTGCAGCGACGAGGTGGCCGAACTGAAGGCCATGGGCCTGCCCGAGGACCGGATCAGCGTCGTGCCCTGCGGCGTCGATCCCGAACAGTTCACCCCGGTCGCCCACACCCGCCCGCCCGGCGCCCGCAAGCGGCTGCTGGCCGTCGGCCGGCTCGTGCCCCGCAAGGGCTTCGACCGCGCCATCCGCGCCCTGGCCGGCGTCCCCGACGCCGAACTCCTCATCGCCGGCGGCCCCGAGGCCGACCTGCTGCGCACCGAACCCGAGGCCGCCCGTCTGTACGGCATCGCCCGCGAGTACGGCGTCATGGACCGGGTCACCCTGCTCGGCGGGGTCGGCCGGGCCCGCATGCCCCGGCTGATGTCCAGCGCCGACCTGGTGCTGTCCCTGCCCCGCTACGAGCCCTTCGGCATCGTCCCGCTGGAGGCCATGGCCTGCGCCACACCCGTCGTCGCCACCGCCGTCGGCGGCCAGCTCGACACGGTCGTGGACGGCACCACCGGCCTGCTCGTCCCGGCCGACGAGGACCACGACCTCGGCGCGGCCCTGCGCGCCCTGCTCGCCGACCCCGGCCGGCTCGCCCGCTACGGAGCCGCCGGCCGCGCCCGGGTCCTCGCCCACTACACCTGGGACCGGGTCGCCGACGGCGTGGCCGGGGTGTACGGCGCCGTGTCCCCGATCCGCTCGCTCTCGGGAGTCGTCCGATGAACACCGCCACCGGCACCACGCACTGCGACGACCTCGCCAAGGCCCTGGAGGCGTTCCGCGACCACGCCCCCCTCCTCGAGCGCTGGGGCACCGAACTCGCCCGGCGGCTCGGCTCGGGAGCCCGGCTGCTCGTCGCCGGCAACGGCGGCAGCGCCGCCCAGGCCCAGCACCTCACCGCCGAACTCGTCGGCCGCTACCGCGACGACCGCCCGCCGTTCTCCGCGCTCGCCCTGCACGCCGACACCTCCTCCCTCACCGCGATCGCCAACGACTACGGCGTCCAGGACGTGTTCGCCCGCCAGACCGCCGCCCACGGCCGCCCCGGGGACGTGCTCCTGCTGCTGTCCACCAGCGGCGCCAGCGCCAACCTGCTGTCCGCCGCCGAGCGCGCGCACCGGCTCGGCATGACCGTGTGGGCCCTGACCGGGCGGTCCCCCAACCCGCTGCAACTCGGCGCGGACGAGGCCCTGTGCGTCGACGCCCCCGTCGCCGCCACCGTCCAGGAACTCCACCTCGTCGCGGTGCACATGCTCTGCGAGACCTTCGACCGGGCGGTGGAGCGCGAGGCCGCCGACGGCACACCCGCCGCCGACGGCAAACCGGGAGTGGTCGGGCGGCTCGTCGGCCGGGCCCGCACCGTCGGCCGGACCACGCCCGGCACGCCCGTCGCCCCGCGGAAGGGACAGGCATGACCGACACCCCGACGCCCCTGGTCGTCGTCGGCGACGCCCTGCTCGACCACGACCTGTGCGGCCGGGCCGAACGGCTCGCCCCGGACGCGCCGGTACCCGTCGTGCACGGC
>NZ_JACBWZ010000268.1 GCF_013870595.1 Streptomyces sp. WELS2
TGGGACGACCTGGTGCTCCCGCCGCTCACCCACCGGCGGCTGCGGGAACTCGCGCTGCGCGCCCGCCACCGGGAACAGGTCCTCGGACAGTGGGGGATGCGGCCCGGCGGCGGCCGCGGCCGCGGGGTGATCGCGCTGTTCGCTGGCGAGTCGGGCACCGGCAAGACCATGTCCGCCGAGGTCGTCGCCGCCGACCTGGGCATGGACCTGTACGTGGTGGACCTGTCCACGGTGGTCGACAAGTACGTGGGCGAGACCGAGAAGAACCTGGAGCGGATCTTCACCGAGGCGTCGGCGGTCAACGCCGTGCTGCTCTTCGACGAGGCCGACGCGATCTTCGGCAAGCGCTCGGAGGTGAAGGACGCGCACGACCGGCACGCCAACATCGAGTCGGCGTACCTGCTCCAGCGCATGGAGTCGTTCGACGGGATCGCGGTGCTGACCACCAACCTGCGGGCCAACCTGGACGAGGCGTTCACCCGCCGGCTGGACGTGATCGCCGACTTCCCGGTGCCCGACGCCGGCCAGCGGCTCGCCCTGTGGGAGCGCTGCCTGGGCGACCGCCTGCCCCGCGCCGGCGACCTGGACCTGGACTTCTGCGCCGACCGCTTCGAACTGGCCGGCGGCTCCATCCGGGCCTGCGCGGTGACCGCGGCCTACCTCGCGGCGGAGTCCGGGGCGCCGCTCACCATGAGCCAGGTGGTGACGGCGATCGCCCAGGAGTACCGCAAACTGGGCCGCCTGGTCCTGGAGACCGAGTTCGGCCCGTATCTGCCGGTGGCCTTCGGGGCGTGAGGCTCAGTCCTGGGCGTCCGGCCCGAGAAGGTGGGCGTGGTTCTGGGCGAAGAGGTTGCGTGCCCGGAGGGTGTCGAGCAGGCCGTAGGTGTCGCACAGCTCCTGGAATCGCTTCTTCGCCTTTTCGATGGCCGCGTCCGACTCTTCCCTGACGGTGTCCCTTGTGTGCACCAGGGCATCCGCCCTCTGCTGTGAGAGCTTCTTGGCCTGGTCGGTCTTCTTGGGGTCCGCCGCCGTCTTCTTGGCGGACTTGACCGCCTGCTCCGCCGCTGCCTCGGCTTTGCTCAGCTTCTCCAGCGCGTCGGTGTAGACCCGGGAGATCTCCTTCATGGCGCTGATCAGCTCAGGGGCGAGCCCTTCCTCGCTCTTTCCGGTGCGCAGGTAGGCGTCGATGTTCGCGAGGTCCTCGTCGGCGAACCCCTTCGGCAGCGACCTTCCCCCCGGGCTCTTCACGTGCCCGTACGCGTCCTTGTCCTGCTGGTGCCATGCGGCGTGCTTCTGCGCTCCGGTCTGCTCCTCGGGCGGGAGCGACTTCTGGTGCTTGCCGGAGCGGGTGGGCGGCGCGCTGACCCGGATGCGTTCGTAACCGGGAGCCAGGCCGCCGGTCTCCGTGCGGCCGGTGTCTCCGTCCGCGTGCCACGCCTCCATGCGGCTGCCCCCGGCGAAGCTGTCGGGCTCCTCCATGTACCTGACGGTGAATCCCATCAGGGCCATCGCTTCGAGGTTCCCGCTGCGGAAGCCGAGGTGACGCGTGGTCGCGTTGCGGTGCAGGTAGTCGAACACCTGGAACTGGTGGTTGCGGGTCGTGCCGACGGTGCGCTTGAAGTCGTCGTCGTTCCAGAACTGCGTCAGGTCGACGACCTTGGCGTGGAAGCCGCGCATCTCCTCGTCGTGGTCGTCGCTCGCCTCGGGCTTCGGGGTGTAGGCGTCCACGATCGACGCGTACTTCGGCTTCCCGGCCCCGGCGGCGCCCCCCTGCCGGTTCTTCGGCGCGGAATCACCCACGATCAGCACCAGGTCCACGCTGCCGAGTCCGGCGATGATCTGTGCCATGCCGAGGTAGCCGGAATCGTGCTCGATGTGGACCTCGCCGCTCTTGCCGCTGAACCTGGACCACAGGACCGCGATCTTCTTGCCCTTCGCGTCCACGTTCTTCCGCTTCAGCCACTCCTCGACGGGGTCCGCGGCCCGGTCCGTCCCGTCTCCGTCGAGCCCCCAGCCGGCCCGGATCTTCTCGCGCATCTCCTCGCTGAAGTTCTCGCCGACGTACTTCGTCGCGTCGCCGACGCCGATGGGCTTCTGCCCCGAGGCCCTCTTCACCGCCGTCATGCGGCTGTCGGATTCCGCGACCGGAACCGGCGTGATCCGGGGGGCGGCTATGCCCGATTGCGTGTAGAACTCCTGGAGCTTGCGGACAGCGCCTTCCTCGCCCGGGGTGTGGGTGATGTAGAGGCGGACCTCCGGGTCGGCGATGAGCATCGCGGCGACGGCGAACTGGTCTCCGGAGGCGTAGGCCGGCTGGTGGAGCACCTTGCCGGGCTTCGGCCCCGCGTCCGGGGCGGCCCCCGCGGCGGAGGGCGCCTCCATCCGCTGGACGGCGGGCGCGGACGTGGTGCCCGGGGCCTGCGCGTCCGGGCCGGCCGGGTGCCGCTGGAGCGTGGCCGGCCCGCTCAGCACCCTGGCGGCGGTGGCCTCCGCCTCGCGCTCGAAGCGGTCCGACGGGTCGGAGATCCTGAGCCCGTTACCGTGCTCGGTGCCCGCCACCGGGCCCTGGCGCTGCTGGACGACGTGCGTCAGCTCGTGGGCGAGGGTGTGCTTGTCGCCGCCGCCGTCGCCGAGGACGACATGGCTGCCGGAGGTGTAGGCACGCGCCCCGATGGCACGGGCCGAGCGGGCGGCGACGGGACCGGTGTGCAGGCGCACATCGGAGAAGTCCGTGCCGAACCGCGCCTCCATGTCCTGACGCACCGGCGCCGCCAGGGGCTTGCCGGCCGAGCGCAGCACGTCGTGCACCCCGGGATCGGGCTGCTCGGCACCGACCCGTCCCCGACGCTCGCCCGGTTCAAGGAGTACGTGGCGCAGGGCCGTATCCACTACTTCATCGCGGGCGGCGGCATGGGCGGGGGCATGGGCGGCGGCGACGGCACCGCCTCGCGGATCAGTTCCTGGGTGCAGAGCACGTTCACGAAGGTGACGGTGGGCTCGGCGACGTTCTACGACCTGACGCGGAAGGCGGGCGACTGAGCCGGGATCCCGGCCGGAAATCGTGTTGTACACCTCCCAAGGCCATCCCCAGCGCTGGCTGATTCTCGGCGTCATCTGTCTCGCGCAGCTCACCGTGCTGCTCGACAACACCGTCCTGAACGTGGCCATCCCCTCGCTCACCCGCGAGCTGCACGCGGCGACCTCCGACATCCAGTGGATGATCAACGCGTACTCCCTGGTCCAGTCCGGCCTGCTGCTCACCGCCGGCAGCGCCGCCGACCGCTACGGCCGCAAGAAGATGCTGATCACCGGACTCGTCCTGTTCGGCGCCGGTTCGCTGGTGGCGGGACTCGCGGGCAGCACCGGCCAGCTGATCGCCGCGCGGGCCGGCATGGGCATCGGCGGCGCGCTGCTGATGACCACCACGCTGGCCGTGGCGATGCAGATCTTCGCGCCCGAGGAGCAGCCCAAGGCGATCGGCATCTGGAGCGCGGTCAACGCGCTGGGGTTCGCCGGCGGCCCGCTGATCGGCGGCTTCGTGCTGGACCACTTCTGGTGGGGCGCGATCTTCCTGCTCAACCTGCCGGTCGCGGCGCTGGCCGTGGTCGCGGTGGTGATCCTCGTGCCCGAGTCCAGGAACCCGCGCGGCGACCGCCCGGACCTGGCCGGCGCGGTGCTGTCCACCATAGGCATGGCCTCGCTCGTCTACGCGATCATCTCCGGCCCCGGCCACGGCTGGACGTCGGCGCGGGTGCTGGTCACGGCGGCGGTCGCGGTGCTGGTGCTGGGCGCCTTCGCCTGGTGGGAGAGCCGGACCGAGGAGCCGATGCTCGACATCCACTTCTTCCGGGACCGGCGGTTCACCGGCGCGGTCGCCGGGGCCGTGCTCATCGTGTTCGGCATGGGCGGCGCGCTGTTCCTGCTGACCCAGCACCTCCAGTTCGTCCTCGGCTACGAACCGCTGGAGGCCGGTCTGCGGACCGCTCCGCTGGCGCTGACGGTCGTGGTGCTCAACTTCAGCGGGCTGTCCGCGAAGTGGTCGGCGAAGCTGGGCACGCCGGCGTCGATCGCGCTCGGCATGGTGTGCATGTCCGCGGGCCTGGTGTCGATCGCGGAGGTGGACTCCGGCGGCTACGCGGGGACGCTGCTCGGGCTGCTGCTGATCGGCGCGGGGTGCGCGGTGGCGAACCCGGCGATGGCGCACGCCATCATGAGCGCCATCCCGCGGGAGAAGGCGGGGGTGGGCGCCGGCATCAACGGCACCCTGGCCGAGTTCGGGAACGGTCTCGGTGTGGCCGTCCTCGGTGCCGTGCTCAGCTCCTCCATGGCCTCGGGGCGCTCGCTGTCCGCCGGGCTGGGCGCGGGGCAGCTGGTGGGAGCCGCCGCCGTGCTGGCCGGCGGGTTCGTGGCGGCCGGGCTGCTGCGGCGGGCGGAGCGGGTGTCCGCCTGACGTCCGGGGCCGGGCCGCACGTCGGCACGGCCCCGCGCCCCTTCGCGGCGGACGCGGTCCTAGCATCTTGGCAAGCGTATGAGACGAGAAAGGTGCGCCGGTGACGAAGCAGGCAGGCCGGTCGGCGCGGGACAGCGTCTGGCGGGAGCGCGAGCCCCGGCGCGGCGGACGCGGCGGGCAGCCCTCCGGGCTCGACCGGGAGCGGATCACCGAGACGTCGGTGCGGCTGCTGGACGCCGAGGGGCTCGCCAGGTTCTCCATGCGCCGGCTGGCCGCCGAGCTGAACGTCACCGCGATGTCCCTGTACTGGTACGTCGACACCAAGGACGACCTGCTGGAACTCGCCCTGGACGCGGTCTACGCCGAGCTGCGGCTGCCCGACCCGGACGACGCCGGCGCCGACTGGCGCGAGCAGCTGCGGGAGCTGGCCACCGCCTACCGGCAGCTGCTGGTGCGCCACCCGTGGCTGTCGCCGCTGGCCGGGCGCTACCTCAACATCGGCCCGAAGTCGCTCGCGTTCTCCCGCGCGATCCAGCGGGTCGTGCGCCGGGCGGGGCTGCCCGCGCACGGGGTGACCGGGGCGATCTCGGCCGTCTTCCAGTTCGTGTACGGCTTCGGCACGATCGAGAGCCACTTCCTGACCCGGGTCGCGGACACCGGGCTGTCCCCGGAGGAGTACTTCGAGCAGGCCATGGCCCTGGTGGACGAGGTCCCGGGGACCGCCGAGGTGATCGGGGAGTCCAAGGACATCATGGCGGCGCGCGGCGGCGACACGGTGGCCGAGATGCTGGAACGCGACTTCACCTTCGCGCTGGACCTGCTGGTCGCGGGCATCGAGGCGATGGTCGCCCGGGGCTGACTAGTCCTCCTGGACCAGCCGCGCCGGGAACCCGCCGGTCGCCACCGGGCCCCACCGCTTCGGGGTCACCCGGATGATGGACTTCCCCTGCTTGACCATGGCCTGCCGGTACTCGTCCCAGTCGGGGTGCTCGCCGGCGATGTTGCGGTAGTACTCGACGAGGGGTTCGACGGAGTCCGGGGCGTCGATGACCTCGGCCGTGCCGTCGATCTGCACCCAGGGACCGTTCCAGTCGTCGCTGAGGACGACCAGGCTGACCCGCTCGTCCCGCTTGGCGTTGCGCGTCTTGGCCCGCTCCGGGTAGGTGGAGACCACGATCCGCCCGGAGTCGTCCACCCCGCAGGTCAGCGGGGAGGCCTGCGGGGAGCCGTCGGACCGGCGGGTGATCAGCAGGGCCCGGTGGCGGGGCCGTACGAAGTCCAGCAGCTCGTCCAGCGGTACACGGGTGTTGGTAGCGATGTTCGGTGCCATGGGGGCAGCCTAGGGGCAGCGGGTGCCCCGAGGCCGACCCTGCCGTGCCTACGCCTGGGGGAGCGAGTCGCCCTGGACGGCCTGGATGTCCAGCTCCACCTTCAGCGTGGTGCCGATGGCGGCGATGCCCGCCTGGAGGACCTGGTTGTAGTTCATCGCGAAGTCCTCGCGGCGCAGTTCGGCGGTGGCCCGGAACGCGGCACGGGTGCCGCCCCAGGGGTCGGCGCCGGTGCCCAGGTAGGCGAGGTCCAGGTCCACCGGTCGTACGACGCCGTGCAGGGACAGTTCGCCGTGCACGGTCCAGCGGTCGGAGCCGGCCTGGGTCAGGCCCGTCGAGCGGTAGGTGATCTCCGGGTGCCGTTCGACGTCCAGGAAGTCCGCGGAGCGCAGGTGCGTGTCGCGCATGCCGTTGCCGGTGTCGATGGAGGCCGCCCGGATCACCGCCTCCACCCGGGACTTGCCGATGTCGTCGGGGGCGATCTCGATGGTGCCGCCGAACTCCGTGAACCGGCCGTGCACGCTGGAGATGCCCAGGTGCTGGGCGACCGCGGCGACCGAGGAGTGCGCCGGGTCGATGGTCCAGGGGCCGGGCGGCGGCAGCTCGGTGCCGCCCTGCCGGGCCAGCGTGACCGTGCCGACCTCGGCCCGGCCGCTCGCGGTGACGATCGCGGAGGAGGCCGCGGGCGCGTACCCGACGGCCGTCACGATCACGGTGTACGCCCCCGGCGCCAGCTCGGTGGTGTCCCGTACGGCTCCCTCGTGATCCGCCTCGGCGCGCAGCACCTGCGTACCGGTCATGTCGGTCACCGTGACGACCGCGTGCGACACGGCCCACCCGTCCCGCGTACGGATCTTCGCGGTCAGTCCCATCCCGTTTCTCCCTGAAAAAGGCTCAAAAATTGCTCGTACGAGACCGGCCCGCGGCGTGCGCGCCCTCCGCTCAGGGCGCGCACCGCCACGGGCCGGGGTGTGACTACTCGCCGGGGTGGGCGAGTTCGATGTCGTGGCCGTCCACGCCGGGGCCGGTCACGGTCAGCGCGGTGGCCACCGGCGGGTAGCCGGTCGCGATGACGGTGTACTCGCCGCCGTCCAGGTCGGTGAAGGCGTACGCCCCGTCCGCCCCGGTGGTGGCGGTGCCGACCACGTTGCCCGCCTGGTCGACCAGGGTGACCCGGGCGTCGGCCAGCGGGCCGTGCGGGGCCCGGACGACACCCTGGAGCCGGGCGCCGGCGTCCAGGTCGACCTCGATCCGGGTGACGCCGGTGGCGCCGACCTCGACCGGCAGGGCCCGCGGCCGGAACCCGCTCGCGTTGACCGCGACGGTCACCGTGCCGGGCACCAGGTCGGTGAGGGCGAAGTCGCCCTGCTCCCCGGTGGCGGCGGTGGCCAGCAGGTCACCGCGCACATCGGTGACGATCACCATCGCGTCCTTGACCGGCTGCGCGCTCCCGGCCGCCCGGACCACGCCGGTCAGCCCGCTGGTGCCGCTGAGCAGGATGTCGTACGACACCGGCTCCTCGCCCACCACGATGGTGGAGGCCTGCGGCTGGTAGCCGTCGGCGGAGGCGATCAGGACGTAGCTGCCGGTGCCCGGGGCGTCGAGCGCGTAGGAACCGTCGGCCTGGGCGACCGAGCGGCCCAGCTGGCGGCCGGACAGCGATATCAGGGTGACCGCGGCCTGCGG
>NZ_JACBWZ010000269.1 GCF_013870595.1 Streptomyces sp. WELS2
CTCACCGTGGTCTGTGTGGGTGCCCGGGGCGGTGCCGGCCGCCGCCTGTGCCGCCGTGCCGGGCACCGGTCCGTACAGCCAGGCCGTGAGCGGGCCGTTCTTGCTCGCCACCGGCACCCGGTGGAAGGCGTCGGCCGGGACGCCCGGGTGGTCGTGCCGTACGACTCCGGCGTACAGGGCGTCCGAGACGCACAGCGCGAAGTCGTCGGCGCGCTCGCGCAGGGC
The DNA here is from genome assembly GCF_013870595.1 of Streptomyces sp. WELS2. Taxonomy (GTDB): domain Bacteria; phylum Actinomycetota; class Actinomycetes; order Streptomycetales; family Streptomycetaceae; genus Streptomyces. The sequence continues at coordinate 226 of NZ_JACBWZ010000269.1, forward strand.
GTCGCGCAGCACCTCGGCGTCCAGCAGCCGGCAGGCGTGGTTCAGGTCGGAGCCGACCCAGCCGGCGTGCTCGTCGATGGCGACGAAGCCGTTGGCGACCACACCGCGCAGCCGGATCTGCGCCGAGCGGGACGCCATGCGGTTGATCGCCCGCAACTCGGCCGGGACCTCGGTGAGCAGGGCCCGCAGCAGCGCGGTGACGGGGGCGTTGGCGTCGATCAGCTCCATCACCGAGTCGCCGCGGTCGGCTCGCAGCCGCCGCGTCTCGTCGATACCGGCGCTCTGCAGCGCGCGGTCGGTGATGTCGTAGAGCATGCGGCGCAGATAGGCCTGTTCGACATCGTCCCGGTGGCTGAACCTCTCGATGTCCAGCAGCAGGATCGTCCGGTTCACGGGATCGGTCATGGCGGCCTCTCGCAACGGGGGTGGCGTGCAGGGCAGCAGCGTGCTGCCCGGCGGCCCGCGATGGTGAGGACGGATGACGCACACCGACTGTGACCGTGTACACAGAACGTCCCCCTGGGACGCGTGGGGTGGGGAACGGCACGGGGTGGCCTACGGGGCTCGGCGCGGCCCGGGGCAGGCGGCGGCGCGGGGGTCGGGTGCGGTCCGGGGCAGGTGGTTGCGGGGGGCTCGGTCCGGGGCCCTGGGGGCGGGGCCTTTCGGCGCGCAGTGCTTGGGCGGGGGTGGCGGGGGGGTACGGCACGGGCCGGTCTGCGGGGCTCGGGAGCGGTCCGGGGCAGGCGGGTGCGGCAGTCAGGTGCGACCCGGGGCACGCGGGTGCGCCGGATCGGGGTGGGGCCCCGGGAACCGGACGTCTCAGGAGCTCGGTGCTTCCGCGGGGGCGGCGGCAGGCCCCGGCTAGGCGAGCGCGGCCGTGATGCGGCGCAGGATGTCCGGGCGGCGGATGAGGAGGGCGCGGCGGCCGGTGACCACCACCTCCTTGTCGCGCAGTTCCTTCAGCAGCCGCTGCACCATCTCCCGGGAGGCGCCCACGGAGCCGGCGAGTTCCTGCTTGCTGAGCGGCACGGCCAGTTCGATGCCGTCCGGGACGCGCCGGCCGTGGGTGCGGGCCAGGTCGAGGAGCAGGACGGCGAGCCGTTCCCGTACGTTCATCGACGCGAACTCCAGCCGTCGCCGGTCGGCCGCCCGGGTGCGGTCCGTGGTGAGCCCCAGCAGCGCGAAGGACGCGGCGGGGGAGTCGCCGAGGAAGTCCCGGAACCGCTCCCGCTCGACGGCCACCGCGCGCACCGGCTCCAGCGCGGTGACCGTCGCCGAGCGCGGCCGTCCGGTCAGCGCGGCCGACTCGCCGATGATGTCGCCGGGCCCGCGCAGCGCGAGCAGCGCCTCGTAGCCGTTGGCGGCGGAGGCGGTGACCTTGGTCCAGCCGTCGACCAGGAACAGCACGTGGGAGGACGGTTCGTGCTGGTGGAGCAGGATCGTGCGGGGTGCGAAGGTGAGCGTCGTGCCGAGGGCGAGCAGGGCCGAGCGGTCCTCGCTCTCCAGTCTGGCCAGGAACGGAACCCGGTCCTCCAGACCGCCGTCGTCCGGCGAGTACGCCGGCGTCCTTGTTGTCATGCCCATCCCCCGGGAGTCAGCGGACGCATCAACGTACTGAACACGCAAGACCGCCGATCCGCGAAGGGTGCGTTTCGGCCACTCGCGAGTCATGGGACAACCCGGGCGAATGTCAAGGAAGGAGGTGGGGGGTCCGGCGTGTCGTAGAGCACTTCATTTGTTTTGACCGAAGTCCGTGAGGTAGGTACGCTCAGACCTTGTGCCTGGGGTGTGCCCTGGCTCCTGTGCGTGCCTCCAAACCGTACGGCGAGTCACGAGCGGCCACCGTAATTCGCGCCCTTCTCGCCTTGCGGCGGGAGTCTGGCGGATTCGACACACCCGACCGCGTGGGTCGGCGACGTTCCAGGTTAGCTGTACCCATCGGCACACAGAAACCGGAGAAGTAGTGCCTACGATCCAGCAGCTGGTCCGCAAGGGCCGGCAGGACAAGGTCGAAAAGAACAAGACGCCCGCACTCGAGGGTTCCCCCCAGCGTCGCGGCGTCTGCACGCGTGTGTTCACGACCACCCCGAAGAAGCCGAACTCGGCCCTCCGCAAGGTCGCGCGTGTGCGTCTGACCAGCGGCATCGAGGTCACCGCTTACATTCCGGGTGAGGGACACAACCTGCAGGAGCACTCCATCGTGCTCGTGCGCGGCGGCCGTGTGAAGGACCTGCCGGGTGTTCGCTACAAGATCATCCGCGGTTCGCTCGACACCCAGGGTGTCAAGAACCGCAAGCAGGCTCGCAGCCGTTACGGCGCCAAGAAGGAGAAGTAAGAATGCCTCGTAAGGGCCCCGCCCCGAAGCGCCCGGTCATCATCGACCCGGTCTACGGCTCTCCTCTGGTGACCTCCCTGATCAACAAGGTGCTGCTGAACGGCAAGCGCTCCACCGCCGAGCGCATCGTCTACGGCGCCATGGAGGGCCTGCGCGAGAAGACCGGCAACGACCCGGTCATCACGCTCAAGCGCGCTCTCGAGAACATCAAGCCGACCCTCGAGGTCAAGTCCCGCCGTGTCGGTGGCGCCACCTACCAGGTGCCGGTCGAGGTCAAGCCCGGCCGCGCCAACACCCTGGCGCTGCGCTGGCTGGTCGGTTACTCCCGCGCCCGTCGCGAGAAGACCATGACCGAGCGTCTCCTCAACGAGCTTCTCGATGCCTCCAACGGCCTCGGTGCGGCCGTGAAGAAGCGCGAGGACACCCACAAGATGGCCGAGTCCAACAAGGCCTTCGCGCACTACCGCTGGTAGTCGCTACCCACATCGAGACCGAGAGAAGACTGAAGCCTTATGGCTACCACTTCACTTGACCTGGCCAGGGTCCGCAACATCGGGATCATGGCCCACATCGACGCGGGCAAGACGACCACCACCGAGCGGATCCTGTTCTACACCGGTGTGTCTTACAAGATCGGTGAGGTCCACGACGGCGCTGCCACCATGGACTGGATGGAGCAGGAGCAGGAGCGTGGCATCACGATCACCTCTGCTGCCACCACCTGCCACTGGCCGCTGGAGAACGTCGACCACACCATCAACATCATCGACACCCCGGGTCACGTCGACTTCACCGTCGAGGTGGAGCGCTCCCTGCGCGTGCTCGACGGTGCCGTGACGGTGTTCGACGGTGTCGCCGGCGTTGAGCCGCAGTCCGAGACCGTGTGGCGTCAGGCGGACCGCTACGGCGTTCCGCGCATCTGCTTCGTCAACAAGCTCGACCGCACCGGTGCCGAGTTCCACCGCTGTGTCGACATGATCTCCGACCGCCTGGGCGCGCAGCCGCTGGTCATGCAGCTGCCGATCGGTGCCGAGGCGGACTTCAAGGGTGTCGTCGACCTGGTGACGATGAAGGCCTTCGTGTGGTCCGCCGAGGCCACCAAGGGCGAGATGTACGACATCGTCGACATCCCGGACACCCACACCGAGGCTGCCGAGGAGTGGCGCGGCAAGCTGCTCGAGGCCGTGGCCGAGAACGACGAAGAGATCATGGAGCTGTACCTGGAGGGCGAGGAGCCTTCCGTGGAGCAGCTGTACGCCGCGATCCGTCGTATCACCATCGCCTCCGGCAAGGGCACCGGCACCACGGTGACCCCGGTGTTCTGCGGTACCGCGTTCAAGAACAAGGGCGTTCAGCCCCTGCTCGACGCGGTCGTGCGCTACCTCCCCTCCCCGGTTGACATCGAGGCCATCGAGGGCCACGCGGTCAACAACGCGGAGGAGGTCGTCAAGCGCAAGCCGTCCGACGACGAGCCGCTGTCGGCGCTGGCGTTCAAGATCATGAGCGACCCGCACCTCGGCAAGCTCACCTTCGTCCGCGTGTACTCCGGCCGCCTGGAGTCCGGCACCGCCGTGCTGAACTCCGTCAAGGGCCGCAAGGAGCGCATCGGCAAGATCTACCGCATGCACGCGAACAAGCGTGAGGAGATCGAGTCGGTGGGCGCCGGTGACATCGTCGCCGTCATGGGCCTGAAGCAGACCACCACCGGTGAGACGCTCTGCGACGAGAAGAACCCGGTGATCCTGGAGTCCATGGACTTCCCGGCGCCGGTCATCGAGGTCGCGATCGAGCCCAAGTCCAAGGGTGACCAGGAGAAGCTGGGTGTCGCCATCCAGCGTCTCGCGGAGGAGGACCCCTCCTTCCAGGTGCACACCAACGAGGAGACCGGCCAGACCGTCATCGGCGGTATGGGCGAGCTTCACCTCGAGGTCCTCGTGGACCGCATGAAGCGCGAGTTCAAGGTCGAGGCCAACGTCGGCAAGCCGCAGGTGGCCTACCGCGAGACGATCCGCAAGGCCGTCGAGCGCGTCGACTACACCCACAAGAAGCAGACCGGTGGTACCGGTCAGTTCGCGAAGGTGCAGATCGGCATCGAGCCGCTCGAGGGTGGCGACACCTCGTACGAGTTCGTGAACAAGGTGACCGGTGGCCGTATCCCGAAGGAGTACATCCCTTCGGTGGACGCCGGTGCGCAGGAGGCCATGCAGTTCGGCATCCTCGCCGGCTACGAGATGACCGGTGTCCGTGTCATCCTCCACGACGGTGCCTACCACGAGGTCGACTCCTCCGAGCTCGCCTTCAAGATCGCCGGTTCGCAGGCCTTCAAGGAGGCCGCGCGCAAGGCCAGCCCCGTGCTGCTCGAGCCGATGATGGCCGTCGAGGTCACCACGCCCGAGGACTACATGGGTGAGGTCATCGGCGACATCAACTCCCGCCGTGGCCAGATCCAGGCCATGGAGGAGCGGGCTGGTGCCCGCGTCGTGAAGGGCCTCGTGCCCCTGTCGGAGATGTTCGGCTACGTCGGCGACCTCCGCAGCAAGACGTCGGGTCGCGCAAGCTACTCGATGCAGTTCGACTCCTACGCCGAGGTTCCGCGGAACGTCGCCGAGGAGATCATCGCGAAGGCCAAGGGCGAGTAACGCACCGCGTAAACACGCCGTAGGCTTGACTCCGGAGCCTCCAGGGGCAAACGTCCGCAATCGTGAGCGTTTGCCCCGGGTTCCGGGCCTTTACAGCAAAGATCACCTGGCGCCGATGAAGTAAGGCGTACAGAACCACTCCACAGGAGGACCCCAGTGGCGAAGGCGAAGTTCGAGCGGACTAAGCCGCACGTCAACATCGGCACCATCGGTCACATCGACCACGGTAAGACGACCCTCACGGCCGCCATTACCAAGGTGCTGCACGACGCGTACCCGGACCTGAACGAGGCCACCCCGTTCGACAACATCGACAAGGCGCCCGAGGAGCGTCAGCGCGGTATCACCATCTCCATCGCGCACGTCGAGTACCAGACCGAGGCGCGTCACTACGCCCACGTCGACTGCCCGGGTCACGCGGACTACATCAAGAACATGATCACCGGTGCCGCGCAGATGGACGGCGCGATCCTGGTGGTCGCCGCCACCGACGGCCCGATGCCGCAGACCAAGGAGCACGTGCTCCTGGCCCGCCAGGTCGGCGTTCCGTACATCGTCGTCGCCCTGAACAAGGCCGACATGGTGGACGACGAGGAGATCCTGGAGCTCGTCGAGCTCGAGGTCCGTGAGCTCCTCTCCGAGTACGAGTTCCCCGGCGACGACGTTCCGGTCGTCAAGGTCTCCGCGCTCAAGGCCCTCGAGGGCGAGCAGGAGTGGGTGGAGTCCGTCCTCAACCTGATGAAGGCCGTCGACGAGTCGATCCCGCAGCCGGAGCGCGACGTCGACAAGCCGTTCCTCATGCCGATCGAGGACGTCTTCACCATCACCGGTCGCGGTACGGTCGTCACCGGCCGTATCGAGCGTGGTGTCCTCAAGGTCAACGAGAACGTCGACATCATCGGCATCAAGCCGGAGAAGACCTCCACCACGGTCACCGGCATCGAGATGTTCCGCAAGCTGCTCGACGAGGGCCAGGCCGGTGAGAACGTCGGTCTGCTCCTCCGTGGCATCAAGCGCGAGGACGTCGAGCGCGGCCAGGTCATCATCAAGCCGGGCTCGGTCACCCCGCACACCGAGTTCGAGGCGCAGGCCTACATCCTCTCCAAGGACGAGGGTGGCCGCCACACGCCGTTCTTCAACAACTACCGTCCGCAGTTCTACTTCCGCACGACGGACGTGACCGGCGTGGTGACCCTCCCCGAGGGCACCGAGATGGTCATGCCGGGTGACAACACCGAGATGACGGTGTCGCTCATCCAGCCCGTCGCCATGGAAGAGGGCCTGAAGTTCGCCATCCGTGAGGGTGGCCGCACCGTGGGCGCCGGCCAGGTCACCAAGATCCTCAAGTAAGTTCCGCTTGCCTGAGGGTCAGCACCTGACCTAGGGAGAGGCCCGTACGACTCCGGTCGTACGGGCCTCTTCCGCTTTTCCCGGGCGCTCACTGCATGTTCGTCAGCGGCGGGTGGGCGTACGACACCTCGCACCCGTAGATCTGCATGCAGTACCCGCGCCCGAAGTCCAGTTCGGTCTGCCCGGACGGCCCCCGGAACATCGGCCCGGTGTACCCGGCGTCCTCCAGCGGGCGCCAGCTCCGGCTGCCGCCGTCCCACTCGGCGCCGTCGAAGGTGAGCAGGGGCCGCACCGGCGAGCCGCACTCGGCGCAGGCCATCGGGAACGGGTCGGAGAAGCTCCAGGGCGCGTGGCCGCCCAGCTTGGTGCCCGGGGCCACGGAGAGGTCGTACTGGTAGCGGAGCCCCGTGTCCTCCCGCGCGTCCTCCCACGCCTCGATCCGCTCGGCCAGCTCCTCGGGCAGCTCGTGCGGGGCCGGGTACTCCGTGACGGTCTCCGGGTGCAGCACGCAGGGTTCGGGCAGATAGTCGGGGTTGCCGACGACGGCCGGCCGTGGCGGCGCGGCGAGCGGGGCGGTGACGGCGCCCGAATCGCGCCAGCGCAGCTCGACGCGGGGCAGATACCCGGGGCCGTGGTCGAACGGGCACCACAGCACCTGGAGCAGATCGCTGCCGTCGGGGCGGGGCAGCGCCGGCACGTCGGCGGCGTGGAGCTGGAGCGCGGGCACCATCGGAAGCGGCCCGTCCACGGGTATCCGCACCCGTTCCCGCCCCCGGTCCACGGCCGCCTTCTCCTCGTCGGCCAGCAGTGCGGCGCCCTCCGCGCGGGGCCGGGCCCACGCCTCGCGCAGCACGCGGAGGTCATCACGGCCTTCCTGACCGGCCGCCGCCCCGACATCCCCGACCACTCCGTG
>NZ_JACBWZ010000027.1 GCF_013870595.1 Streptomyces sp. WELS2
GGGCGGCCAGCAGCGTCAGCAGCAGGGCCAGCAGCAGGGCGGCCGCCAGGACGGCCGGCAGGACGACGACGACTTCGAGGGCGGCCGCCGTGGCCGTCGCGGCCGCTACCGCGACCGCCGGGGCCGTCGTGGCCGTGACGAGATCGCCGAGCCGCAGCTCGCCGAGGACGACGTCCTGATCCCGGTCGCGGGCATCCTGGACATCCTCGACAACTACGCCTTCATCCGGACCTCCGGCTACCTGCCGGGCCCGAACGACGTCTACGTCTCCCTCGCCCAGGTCCGCAAGAACGGCCTGCGCAAGGGCGACCACGTCACCGGCGCGGTCCGTCAGCCGAAGGAAGGCGAGCGCCGCGAGAAGTTCAACGCGCTGGTCCGCCTGGACTCCGTCAACGGCATGGCGCCCGAACACGGTCGTGGCCGCCCGGAGTTCAACAAGCTGACCCCGCTCTACCCGCAGGACCGGCTCCGCCTGGAGACCGACCCGGGCGTGCTGACCACCCGGATCATCGACCTGGTCTCGCCGATCGGCAAGGGCCAGCGTGGTCTGATCGTGGCCCCGCCGAAGACCGGCAAGACCATGATCATGCAGGCGATCGCCAACGCGATCACGCACAACAACCCCGAGTGCCACCTGATGGTCGTCCTCGTCGACGAGCGTCCGGAAGAGGTCACCGACATGCAGCGGTCGGTCAAGGGCGAGGTCATCTCCTCGACCTTCGACCGTCCGGCCGAGGACCACACCACGGTCGCCGAGCTGGCCATCGAGCGCGCCAAGCGGCTGGTCGAGCTGGGCCACGACGTGGTCGTGCTGCTGGACTCGATCACCCGTCTGGGCCGCGCCTACAACCTGGCGGCGCCGGCCTCCGGCCGCATCCTGTCCGGTGGTGTCGACTCGACCGCGCTCTACCCGCCGAAGCGGTTCTTCGGCGCGGCGCGCAACATCGAGGACGGCGGCTCGCTGACCATCCTCGCCACCGCCCTGGTGGACACCGGGTCCCGCATGGACGAGGTGATCTTCGAGGAGTTCAAGGGCACCGGCAACATGGAGCTGAAGCTCGACCGGAAGCTCGCGGACAAGCGGATCTTCCCGGCGGTGGACGTGGACGCGTCCGGCACCCGCAAGGAGGAGATCCTGCTCGGCGCCGAGGAGCTGGCCGTCGTCTGGAAGCTCCGCCGGGTGCTGCACGCGCTGGACCAGCAGCAGGCGATCGAGCTGCTCCTCGACAAGATGAAGCAGACCAAGTCGAACGTCGAGTTCCTGATGCAGATCCAGAAGACGACGCCGACGCCGGGCAACGGCGACTGAGCGCCCGGGTAACCGCCGCGAAGGGCCGCCTCCCTTACGGGGAGGCGGCCCTTTCCGCTCTCCTTCGCCGTGCCGGCGGCGAGATCTTCGCCACAGGATTCCCGGCGGCCACCGGTCGTCCGGCGCCCCACCGGTGGCCTCGTAACCGCAGGTGAGCGCCGTCCGCCCGGCCTGTCCGGCTACGTAGAGTGTCCGTTTCCGTACCCGTCGGACACTGTGCGTTGTGCAACCCTGTCCCGAGTTTCTCCGTCTGACCGGGCGGAGCGACGATGGAGCGGTGACGACCGCGCCCGACCCTGACCGCAGGGGGTACCCGACCGCCGAGACCTAGGAGCGATGTGGCCGCCGAGAGCACGCCCGTCATAACCGAGCCGGGCACGACCGGGCCCCGCCGCCGGGGCAAGGGGCGCCGCCGCAAGGCCCCCAGCACGGCCCGCAAGGCCCTGCGTGCCACGGCCTGGACGGCGGCGGGTGTCGTCGTGCTGGGCGGCGCGGGCGCCGGGTTCGTCTACTTCAAGCTCAACGGCAACCTGCGCAGCGTCGACCTGAACCAGGCGCTCGGCACGAACCGGCCCGCGAAGGTCGACAACGGCTCCGAGAACATCCTGGTCCTCGGCTCGGACACCCGGGCCGGCACGAACAAGAAGCTCGGCGGCGGCACGGACGACGGCAGCGCCCGCTCCGACACCGCGATGATCGTCCACGTGTACGAGGGCCACAAGCGGGCCGGTGTGGTCTCGATCCCCCGGGACACCCTGGTCGACCGCCCCGAGTGCACCGACACCAAGGGCACCGCCCATCCGGCCGCCACCGCGGTGATGTTCAACGAGGCGTACTCCACCGGCGGCGCGGCGTGCGCGGTCAAGACCGTCGAGTCGATCACCGGCATCCGCATGGACCACTACCTGGAGGTCGACTTCCAGGGCTTCCAGCAGCTCATCGACGACCTCGGCGGGGTGCGGATCACCACCACCAAGGACATCCACGACAAGCAGAGCCACCTCGACCTCAAGGCCGGCCCGCACACCCTCGACGGCGAGCAGGCCCTCGGCCTGGTCCGCACCCGGCACGGCGTGGGCGACGGCTCCGACCTGGGCCGCATCCAGCTCCAGCAGGCGTTCGTCAAGGCCCTCATCGACCAGGTCAAGCACGTGGGCGTCTTCACCAGCCCCAAGAAGCTCTACGACCTCGCCGACACCGCCACCAAGGCCGTCACGACCGACTCCGACCTCGGCTCGGTCAACTCGCTGATCGACTTCGCGGGCGGTCTGAAGGGCATCAGCTCCTCCCACATGAAGATGGTCACGATGCCGGTCCAGTACGACCCGGCCAACCCCAACCGGGTCCTGCTGGACACCGCGAAGGCGCAGCTGGTCTGGAACGCCCTGAGGAACGACCAGGACATCCCGAAGGCGGCCACGGAGGGCACGGCGACGGGCGAGGCCAAGGGCGTCGTCAGCGCCCCGTAGCGACGCGGGGCCGTGCCACCCCCCGCCGGGAATAGAACATCCGCACCCCCGGTTTGGGAGGATGGCCCCAGTCCTGGCAGACTGGTACGTCGGCTCCGGTTCACGCCTCCGCATCCCGCGGCAGCGACCCGGCGCCCTCCCGAAACCTAGGAGACACCTTGAAGCGCGACATCCACCCCGCGTACGTCGAGACGCAGGTCAGCTGCACCTGCGGCGCGTCGTTCACCACCCGCAGCACCATCGAGTCCGGCACCATCCGGGCCGAGGTCTGCTCCGAGTGCCACCCGTTCTACACGGGCAAGCAGAAGATCCTCGACACCGGTGGCCGTGTGGCCCGCTTCGAGGCCCGCTTCGGCAAGGCCGCCGGCTCCAAGAAGTAGCGAGCCCCATTTCGCCGGTCCACGGCCACACCCGCTCACCGGCGGGTGTGCCCGGGACCGGCGTTTTTGGTCGCCGCCCTTTCCTTCACCGCAGTACAGGAGCCCAAGATGTTCGAGGCCGTCGAGGAACTCGTCGCCGAGCACGCCGATCTGGAGAAGAAGCTCGCCGACCCGTCGGTCCACGCCGACCAGGCGAACGCGCGCAAGCTGAACAAGCGTTACGCCGAGCTGACCCCGATCGTCGCCACGTACCGCTCCTGGAAGCAGACCGGCGACGACATCGAGACCGCCCGCGAGCTGGCCGCAGACGACCCCGACTTCGCCGCCGAGGTCAAGGACCTGGAGAAGCAGCGCGAGGAGCTCACCGAGAAGCTGCGCCTGCTGCTCGTCCCGCGCGACCCCAGCGACGACAAGGACGTCATCCTCGAGATCAAGGCCGGCGCCGGCGGCGACGAGTCGGCGCTCTTCGCCGGCGACCTGCTGCGGATGTACCTGCGCTACGCCGAGCGCGTCGGCTGGAAGACCGAGATCATCGACGCCACCGAGTCCGAGCTGGGCGGCTACAAGGACGTCCAGGTCGCGGTGAAGGCCCGCGGGCAGATCGAGCCCGGCCAGGGCGTCTGGGCCCGGCTGAAGTACGAGGGCGGCGTGCACCGCGTCCAGCGCGTCCCGGCGACCGAGTCCCAGGGCCGCATCCACACCTCCGCGGCCGGTGTGCTCGTCACCCCGGAGGCCGAGGAGGTGGACGTGGAGATCAACCCCAACGATCTGCGCATCGACGTCTACCGGTCCTCCGGCCCCGGCGGCCAGTCCGTGAACACCACCGACTCCGCCGTGCGCATCACGCACATCCCGACCGGCGTCGTCGCCTCCTGCCAGAACGAGAAGAGCCAGCTGCAGAACAAGGAGCAGGCGCTGCGCATCCTGCGCTCCAGGCTGCTCGCCATGGCCCAGGAGGAGGCGGAGCGCGAGGCCGCCGACGCCCGCCGCAGCCAGGTCCGCACCGTCGACCGCTCCGAGAAGATCCGCACCTACAACTTCCCGGAGAACCGCATCTCGGACCACCGCGTCGGCTTCAAGGCGTACAACCTGGACCAGGTCCTGGACGGCGACCTCGACGCGGTCATCCAGGCCTGCGTCGACGCCGACTCGGCGGCGAAGCTCGCCGCCGCGTAAACCCGTACGCACGAGTTCGACACGGAGGAGACGCGTGAATCTGCTGCTCGCCGAGGTGGCCCAGGCCACCCAGCGGCTGGCCGACGCCGGTGTGCCCTCGCCGCGCAACGACGCGGAGGAGCTGGCCGCGTTCGTGCACGGCGTGAAGCGCGGTCAGCTGCACTCCGTGAAGGACGCCGACTTCGACGCCCGGTACTGGGAGGTCATCGCCCGGCGCGAGCAGCGCGAGCCGCTGCAGCACATCACCGGACGGGCCTACTTCCGCTACCTGGAGCTCCAGGTCGGCCCGGGCGTGTTCGTGCCCCGGCCGGAGACCGAGTCCGTGGTCGGCTGGGCCATAGACGCGGTACGCGCCATGGACGTCGTCGAGCCGTGCATCGTCGACCTGTGCACCGGCTCCGGCGCCATCGCGCTCGCCCTCGCCCAGGAGGTGCCGCGCTCGCGGGTGCACGCCGTCGAGCTGTCCGAGGACGCGCTCGTGTGGACCCGCAAGAACATGGCCGGCTCCCGCGTCGACCTGCGCCAGGGCGACGCGCTGACCGCCTTCCCCGACCTCGACGGGCAGGTCGACCTGGTCATCTCCAACCCGCCGTACATCCCGCTCACCGAATGGGAGTACGTCGCCCCGGAGGCCCGCGATTACGACCCGGAGCTGGCGTTGTTCTCCGGTGAGGACGGACTGGACCTCATCCGGGGCCTGGAACGCACCGCGCACCGCCTGCTGCGCCCCGGCGGGGTCGTCGTGATCGAGCACGCCGACACCCAGGGCGGCCAGGTGCCGTGGATCTTCACCGAGGAGCGGGGCTGGGCCGACGCGGCCGACCACCCCGACCTCAACAACCGGCCGCGCTTCGCCACCGCCCGCAAGGCGCTGCCGTGACCACCGAGACGACTTCCATCCCGCAGTACGTGTACGAGGAGGCCCGCTAGCCATGGCACGGCGATACGACACCAACGACGCGACCGACCGCGTGACGGGTCTGCGCGAGGCCGCGTCCGCCGTCCGCCGCGGCGAGCTCGTGGTGCTGCCGACCGACACGGTGTACGGCGTCGGCGCCGACGCGTTCTCCTCGCAGGCGGTCGCCGACCTGCTCGACGCCAAGGGCCGGGGCCGCGGCATGCCCACCCCCGTCCTCATCGGCTCCCCGAACACCCTGCACGGCCTGGTCACGGACTTCTCCGAGCTGGCCTGGGAACTGGTCGACGCGTTCTGGCCGGGCGCGCTGACGCTCGTCGCCAAGCACCAGCCGTCCCTCCAGTGGGACCTCGGCGACACCCGGGGCACGGTCGCCGTGCGCATGCCGCTGCACCCGGTCGCCATCGAGCTGCTCACCGAGGTCGGGCCGATGGCCGTCTCCTCGGCGAACCTCACCGGCCACCCGGCGCCGGAGGACTGCGGCGCCGCCCAGGACATGCTCGGCGACTCCGTCTCCGTCTACCTCGACGGCGGCCCCACCCCCGGCAACGCGCCGTCGTCCATCGTGGACGTCACCCGCCAGGTGCCGGTGCTGCTGCGCGAGGGCGCGCTCTCCGCGGAGGAGCTGCGCAAGGTCGTACCCGACCTCGAGGTGGCGAATTGACGGCCCCTGGGACGGGGCGCGGCATAGGCGGTGGGAGCTGGAGCGCGGAGGAGACGACGACGTTCGGGTTCCCCCGCGACACCTTCCGCATCCTCCACGTCAGCACCGGCAATGTGTGCCGCTCGCCCATCACCGAGCGGCTGACCCGCCACTTCGTCGCGGAGCGGCTCGGCGTGCTCGGCGGCGGGCTGATCGTGGAGAGCGCGGGCACCTGGGGCCACGAGGGCGCGCCCATGGAGTCCCACGCGGAGACCGTGCTGGCCGAGTTCGGCGCGGACGCCTCCGGCTTCGTCGGCCGGGAGCTGCTGGACGAGCACGTGATCAGGGCCGACCTGGTGCTGACCGCCACCCGTGACCACCGCGCCCAGGTCATCTCCATGGGCCACTCTGCGGGCCTGCGCACCTTCACCCTGAAGGAGTTCACCCGCCTGGTCCGGGCGATAGATCCGGCCACCCTGCCGCCGCTGGAGGACGGCGTGGTCATGCGGGCCCGGGCGCTGGTGCGCGCCGCGGCGGCGCTGCGCGGCTGGCTGCTCGCCCCGAACGCCGAGGCGGACGAGGTGTACGACCCCTACGGCGCGCCGCTGACGTTCTTCCGCTCCATCGGCGACGAGATACGGGACGCCCTGGACCCGGTGGTGACGGCGCTGACGGGGGTGCCGGCGCGGACGTAGGGCGCGCGAGCGCCCCCGAGGGGTGACACCGGGCGCCCGATGCGGGACCGGCCTACATTGGACGTACGTCACCGCCGACCGCCCGGGAGCCCGCCATGTCGGTCACCCACACCCTCGAGACCGACGTCCTGCGCCGGCAGGACCCGGCGATGGCCGAACTCCTGCTCGGCGAACTGGCGCGGCAGTCGACCACCCTCCAGCTGATCGCCGCCGAGAACTTCTGCTCCCCGGCCGTCCTCGCCGCCCTCGGCTCCGCGTTCGCCAACAAGTACGCCGAGGGCTACCCGGGCGCCCGCCACCACGGCGGCTGCGAGATCGTCGACGTCGCCGAGCGTGCCGCCGTCGACCGCGCCAGGGCCCTGTTCGGCGCCGAGCACGCCAACGTCCAGCCGCACTCCGGTTCCTCGGCCGTACTGGCCGCCTACGCGGCCCTGCTGCGTCCCGGCGACACCGTCCTCGCCCTCGGCCTGCCCTACGGCGGCCACCTCACCCACGGCTCGCCGGCCAACTTCTCCGGGCGCTGGTTCGACTTCGTCGGCTATGGCGTGGACGCCGAGACCGGGCTGATCGACCACGACCAGGTGCGCCACCTGGCGCGGAACCACCGGCCCAAGGCCATCGTGTGCGGCTCCATCGCCTACCCCCGGCACTTCGACTACGCCTTCTTCCGGGAGGTCGCCGACGAGGTCGGGGCCTATCTGATCGCGGACGCAGGCCATCCCATCGGGCTGGTCGCCGGGGGAGCGGCGCCGAGCCCGGTGCCGTACGCGGACATCGTCTGCGCGACCACCCACAAGGTGCTGCGCGGCCCGCGCGGCGGGATGATCCTGTGCGGGGCCGAGCTGGCCCGGCGGGTGGACCGGGCCGTGTTCCCGTTCACCCAGGGCGGCGCCCAGATGCACACCATCGCCGCGAAGGCGGTCGCGTTCGGCGAGGCGGCGACACCGGAGTTCGGCGGGTACGCCCACCGGGTGGTCGCCAACGCGCGGGTGCTGGCCGGTCACCTGGCCGCGGAGGGGCTGGCCGTCACCACCGGCGGCACGGACACCCACCTGATCACCGCGGACCCGGCCCCGCTCGGCGTGGACGGGCGCACCGCGCGCGGCCGGCTGCTCGCGGCCGGGCTGGTGCTGGACTGCTGTGTGCTGCCGCACGACGACGGCCGCGGCCTGCGCCTGGGGACGGCGGCGGTGACCACCCAGGGGATGGGGGAGCCGGAGATGGTGCGGATCGCGGCGCTGCTCGCGGCCGTGCTGCGCGGCGAGATCGAGCCGGCCCGGGCCCGCGAGGAGGTACGCGCGCTCACCGGCCGGTTCCCGCCGTATCCCGGCTGAACGGGGGTAGACGAGGTCCCGTACCTCCCGGTGTGGACGTATCCGGACCGTGGCGTACGGCACGGTGTGCAACCCTCGTCGCTACCCGGCCGTCCTCATCCATATGCATCCGTCGCTAGGGTGTGAGGCTGTGATGGCCAGCGAGACCTGTGGGGAAGCCCGTGCGTGAATACCTGCTGACGCTCTGCATCACGGCCGCGGTGACGTATCTGCTGACGGGGCCGGTACGGAAGTTCGCGATCGTGGCCGGGGCGATGCCGGAGATCCGGGCCCGGGACGTGCACCGGGAACCCACTCCGCGCCTCGGCGGTATCGCGATGTTCTTCGGACTGTGCGCGGGCCTGCTGGTCGCGGACCACCTGACGAACCTCAACGAGGTCTTCGCCCGGTCCAACGAGCCGCGGGCGCTGCTCTCGGGGGCCGCGCTGATCTGGCTGATCGGCGTCCTGGACGACAAGTTCGAGATCGACGCGCTGATCAAGCTGGGCGGCCAGATGATCGCCGCGGGCGTGATGGTCATGCAGGGTCTGACGATCCTGTGGCTGCCCATCCCGGGCGTCGGCAACGTCGCGCTGACCCAGTGGCAGGGCACACTGCTGACAGTGGCCCTGGTGGTCATCACGATCAACGCGGTGAACTTCGTGGACGGCCTGGACGGTCTCGCGGCCGGCATGGTGTGCATCGCGGCGGGCGCGTTCTTCCTGTACGCCTACCGGATCTGGTACTCGTACGGCATCGAGGCCGCCGCCCCCGGCACCCTGTTCGCGGCCATCCTGATGGGCATGTGCCTGGGCTTCCTGCCGCACAACATGCACCCGGCGCGGATCTTCATGGGCGACTCGGGTTCGATGCTGATCGGCCTGGTGCTGTCGGCGGGCGCGATCTCCATCACCGGGCAGGTGGACCCCGACGCGCTGAACCTGTACGCGGGTTCGGAGAAGGCGGCGGTGCACCAGACGGTGCCGGTCTACATCCCGCTGCTGCTCCCGCTGACCATCATCGCCGTACCGGCCGCCGACCTGGTGCTCGCGATCGTCCGGCGCACCTGGCGCGGCCAGTCCCCGTTCGCCGCCGACCGCGGCCATCTGCACCACCGCCTGCTGGAGATCGGCCACTCGCACAGCCGGGCCGTGTGGATCATGTACTTCTGGTCGGCGCTGATCGGCTTCGGGGCGCTGGCGTACTCGGTCAACTCGGCGTCGATGTGGATCGTGCTGGGAGTGGTCTTCCTCAGCGCGGTCGGCCTGGTCCTGCTGCTGCTCCCGCGCTTCACGCCGCGCGTGCCGCTGTGGGCGCAGCGGTTCGTCCCGCCGCGCTACCGCAGGCGCCGCGTCCCCGGGGCCGCCGTGGACTCCGCCGCCCCGGAGGTCACGGAGAGCGAGGAGCGGTCCCCGGTCACGGCCGGGGTCTCGGGCGTCAACGGAGCGACCGCGATCGGCGCCCGATCGCGTTTCCCCGGCCGCCGCTGATACGGCCAAGGTAAGAATCTGACTAGAGCATTGCCAACTCGTGGGGGAGCAAAGCGCACTAATACCAGACAAGTGGGCGGCGTTTTTGCACAGACGGGCAGGTTCACTCTCATGTGTGACAGCAAGCACACCTAACAGGTAAAGACCTCATCAAATAGTTTGTGATACGGTTCACGAGAACCCCGGATAGGACCGAAGGACCTGAGTGCGACGGTCCGTAGGTGTGAGATCTCGATCACTCGGTCCGGGACTACGCTCGTCCATGACGACACCCTGCCCCCTGTGAAAGCGGAGTTGCCGCCATGCCGTCCAATGACGCCCGGATCCTGGCCCAGGCCGCAGTGCCCACGGCTGCCGTCGGTGTGATCGCCGCCGTCGTCAGCGCCGTGGTCGCCGGCGGCAAGGGGGCGATCGGGGCCGTCGTGGGGACGCTGGTGGTGATCGTCTTCATGGGGCTCGGCCTCTACGTGCTCCAGCGCACCGCCAAATCCTTTCCCCAGCTGTTCCAGATGATGGGCCTGATGCTCTACGCGGCCCAGCTGTTGCTGCTGGTCATCTTCGTCGCCTTGTTCAAGAACACGACGCTGTTCAACCCCCGGGCCTTCGCCATCACGCTCGTGGTCGCCACCCTCGCGTGGATCGCCGCGCAGGCGCGCGCCCACATGAAGGCGAAGATCCTCTACGTCGATCCCGATGCCTCGTCGAAGGGCGACAAGCCCGAGAAGACAGGGCATTCGTCGTGAGAAGTAGGGCCGGGATAAAGGCGCACGAGAGATGCTGCTATCGTCCGGTGCCAACTGCGGCATCGCGGGCGCGGGCATCTGAGCTGACGCCTGCTCGAACGCGAGGCGAGATGCCCCACAGCCGCCCCCACATCCGTAACACCAGTCCCGTGCCGACCCGCGGCCGTGCGCCGCGCCGACACAACGAGGTTGCCGTACCTATGCGCCACGATGAAGGAGCCCGCGGTGAGTGCTGACCCGACGCAGACGCTCGCTTTCGACACGAGCTGCCACCTGTTCGACGGGTGCGGCTTCCCGGCTCCGGGCCTGCACTCGTTCCTGTTCAAGCCGCTCTGGGGCGACGCGGACAGCAACTTGTACTTCAACAAGACGATGCTGCTGGCGCTCCTCGGTTCCATCATCATCGTGGGCTTCTTCTGGGCCGCCTTCGCCAAGCCGAAGGTCGTCCCGGGCAAGCTCCAGATGGTCGCCGAGTCCGGTTACGACTTCATCCGCCGCGGCGTCGTCTACGAGACCATCGGCAAGAAGGAGGGCGAGAAGTACGTCCCGCTGGTCGTCTCGCTGTTCTTCTTCGTCTGGATGATGAACCTCTGGTCGGTCATCCCGGTCGCGCAGTTCCCGGTGACCTCGATCATCTCGTACCCCGCCATCCTGGCCGGCATCGTCTACATCCTCTGGGTCGGGCTGACCTTCAAGCGGCACGGCTTCGTGGGCGCCTTCAAGAACTTCACCGGCTACGACAAGTCCCTCGGCGCGGTCCTCCCGCTGTCGATGACGATCGAGCTGTTCTCGAACCTCCTCGTGCGGCCGTTCACCCACGCCGTCCGACTCTTCGCGAACATGTTCGCCGGTCACACGCTGCTGCTGCTCTTCACGATCGCCAGCTGGTACATGCTGAACGGCATCGGCATCGCCTACTCCGCCGTCTCGTTCGTGATGGTCATCGTGATGACCGCCTTCGAGCTCTTCATCCAGGCTGTCCAGGCGTACGTCTTCGTACTGCTGACCTGCAGCTTCATCCAGGGCGCGCTCGCCGAGCACCACTGAGCGACCCGACCACCCACCCAGACATCCGGTGGCCAACCCCCACCGGTCATTGAAAGAGAAGGAAGAACCGGCATGTCCGCTCTCGAAACCCTTGCCGCCGGCGTCCAGATCAAGGGCAACCTCGGCTCCATCGGTTACGGTCTCGCCGCCATCGGCCCGGGCGTCGGCGTCGGCATCATCTTCGGTAACGGCACGCAGGCTCTCGCCCGCCAGCCCGAGGCGGCCGGTCTGATCCGCGCCAACCAGATCCTCGGCTTCGCCTTCTGTGAGGCGCTCGCCCTGATCGGTCTGGTCATGCCGTTCGTCTACCCGGCCTCCTGACCCGACCGCCGCGCACCAATAGACGAAAGGCACTGATATGAGCCCCCTGGTTCAGCTGGCGGCTGAGGAGGCCGAGAACCCCCTCATCCCGCCGATCCCAGAGCTCGTCATCGGCCTGATCGCCTTCGTCATCGTCTTCGGCTTCCTCGCCAAGAAGCTCCTCCCGAACATCAACAAGGTTCTGGAAGAGCGCCGCGAGGCCATCGAGGGCGGTATCGAAAAGGCCGAGGCAGCGCAGACCGAGGCCCAGAGCGTCCTTGAGCAGTACAAGGCCCAGCTCGCCGAGGCCCGGCACGAGGCCGCGCGCCTGCGCCAGGAGGCGCAGGAGCAGGGTGCCGCGCTCATCGCCGAGATGCGGGCCGAAGGCCAGCGCCAGCGCGAGGAGATCGTCGCCGCCGGTCACGCCCAGATCGAGGCCGACCGCAAGGCCGCCGCGTCCGCGCTGCGCCAGGACGTCGGCCGGCTCGCCACCGAACTGGCCGGCAAGCTCGTCGGCGAGTCCCTTGAGGACCACGCCCGTCAGAGCCGTGTGATCGACCGCTTCCTCGACGAGCTCGAGGAGAAGGCCGAGGCCACGCGATGAACGGAGCGAGCCGCGAGGCACTGGCAGCCGCACGGGAGCGTCTGGACGCGCTGACGGACTCCACGTCCGTGGACGCCGCGCAGCTCGCCGACGAGCTGGCGGCCGTCACCGCGCTGCTCGACCGCGAGGCCGGCCTGCGCCGGGTCCTCACCGACCCGGCGCAGCCCGGAGAGGCGAAGGTCCAGCTGGTGCAGCGTCTGATCGGCGGCCAGGTCAGCGGTCCGACCGCCGACCTGCTGTCCGGGCTGGCCCGGTCCCGCTGGTCGCAGCCGCGCGACCTGGTGGACGCGCTGGAGGAGCTGGCGGACATCGCCGACCTCACGGCCGCGGAGAAGACGGGCACGCTCGACGACGTCGAGGACGAGCTCTTCCGGTTCGGCCGGATCGTCGCCTCCAGCACCGACCTGCGCGCCGCGCTCACCGACCGCGCCGCCGGCACCTCGGCCAAGACCGAGCTGCTGCACCGGCTGCTGGGCGGACGGGCCAAGCCGGCCACCGAGCGACTGGTGACGCGCCTGGTCACCGCGCCGCGTGGACGTAGCCTGGAAGCGGGACTGGAGTCCCTGTCCAAGCTGGCCGCCGAGCGCCGGAACCGCATGGTCGCCGTCGTCACCTCGGCGGTGCCGCTGAGCGACGGGCAGAAGCAGCGCCTCGGCGCGGCCCTGACCAAGCTCTACGGCCGTCGGATGCACCTCAACCTGGACGTCGACCCCGAGGTCATCGGCGGCATCCGGGTGCAGGTCGGTGACGAGGTCATCAACGGCTCCCTCGCGGACCGGCTCGACGAGGCCGCCCGCCGCATGGCGAGCTAGCAGCAACTCGATAAATCGGTCTTTCGAGAAAGTCCGAGAGACGCAGTACGTACTTACGGCCCTGGTTGGGCCGTGCAGAGGATTCCTGGGGGTCGCCCCCAGACCCCCAAAGTGAAACTTCGGGCCCAACAAGGAGAGCAGGGAACCCAGATGGCGGAGCTCACGATCCGGCCGGAGGAGATCCGGGACGCGCTGGAGAACTTCGTCCAGTCGTACAAGCCGGACGCGGCCTCGCGCGAGGAGGTCGGTACGGTCACCCTTGCCGGCGACGGCATCGCGAAGGTCGAGGGCCTCCCCTCGGCCATGGCCAACGAACTGCTGAAGTTCGAGGACGGCACCCTCGGCCTCGCGCTGAACCTGGAAGAGCGCGAGATCGGCGCCATCGTCCTCGGTGAGTTCAGCGGCATCGAGGAGGGTCAGCCGGTCACCCGTACCGGTGAGGTCCTCTCCGTCGCGGTCGGCGAGGGCTACCTCGGCCGTGTCGTCGACCCGCTCGGCAACCCGATCGACGGCCTCGGCGAGATCGAGACCGACGGCCGACGCGCCCTCGAGCTGCAGGCCCCCACGGTCATGCAGCGCAAGTCGGTGCACGAGCCGATGGAGACGGGCTACAAGGCCGTCGACGCGATGACCCCGATCGGCCGTGGTCAGCGTCAGCTGATCATCGGCGACCGCCAGACCGGCAAGACCGCCCTGGCCGTCGACACGATCATCAACCAGCGCGACAACTGGCGCTCGGGCGACCCCAAGAAGCAGGTCCGCTGCATCTACGTCGCCATCGGCCAGAAGGGCTCCACCATCGCCGGCGTGCGCCGCGCGCTGGAGGAGAACGGCGCCCTGGAGTACACGACCATCGTCGCCGCCCCGGCGTCCGACCCGGCCGGCTTCAAGTACCTCGCGCCGTACACCGGTTCGGCCATCGGTCAGCACTGGATGTACCAGGGCAAGCACGTCCTGATCATCTTCGACGACCTGTCGAAGCAGGCCGACGCCTACCGCGCCGTGTCGCTGCTGCTGCGCCGCCCGCCGGGCCGTGAGGCCTACCCGGGTGACGTCTTCTACCTGCACTCCCGTCTGCTGGAGCGCTGCGCCAAGCTCTCCGACGACATGGGTGCGGGTTCGATGACCGGTCTGCCGATCGTCGAGACCAAGGCCAACGACGTCTCGGCGTTCATCCCGACCAACGTCATCTCCATCACCGACGGCCAGTGCTTCCTGGAGTCGGACCTGTTCAACGCCGGTCAGCGTCCCGCGCTGAACGTCGGTATCTCCGTCTCCCGAGTCGGTGGTTCCGCCCAGCACAAGGCGATGAAGCAGGTCTCCGGCCGCCTCCGCGTCGACCTCGCCCAGTTCCGTGAGCTGGAGGCCTTCGCCGCCTTCGGTTCCGACCTGGACGCCGCCTCCAAGGCCCAGCTGGAGCGCGGTCAGCGCATGGTCGAGCTGCTGAAGCAGGACCAGTACCAGCCGATGTCCACCGAGGACCAGGTCGTCTCCGTCTGGGCCGGCACCACCGGCAAGATGGACGACGTCCCCGTCGCCGACATCCGCCGCTTCGAGAAGGAGCTGCTGGAGTACCTGCACCGCACGGAGCAGGGCCTCATGACCTCCATCCGCGAGGGCGGCAAGATGTCCGACGACACGCTCACGGCCGTCGCCGACGCGATCGCGGCCTTCAAGAAGCAGTTCGAGACCTCGGACGGCAAGCTGCTCGGCGAGGACACTCCTGCCGCTGCTTCCAAGTGACGTAAGGAAGGGACCTGACTCATGGGAGCCCAGCTCCGGGTCTACAAGCGTCGCATCCGATCCGTCAGCGCGACCAAGAAGATCACCAAGGCGATGGAGATGATCGCCGCCTCGCGCGTCGTCAAGGCGCAGCGCAAGGTGGCGGCCTCCACGCCGTACGCGACCGAGCTGACGCGCGCGGTCACGGCGGTGGGCACGGGTTCGAACACCAAGCACCCGCTCACCACGGAGGCGGAGAACCCGACCCGTGCCGCGGTCCTGCTCCTCACGAGCGACCGCGGTCTGGCCGGCGCCTTCAACTCCAACGCCATCAAGGCCGCGGAGCAGCTGACCGAGCGCCTGGAGCGCGAGGGCAAGCAGGTCGACACGTACATCGTCGGCCGGCGCGGTGTCGCGCACTACAACTTCCGTGAGCGCAAGATCGCGGAGTCGTGGAGCGGCTTCACCGACGAGCCGACGTACGCGGACGCCAAGAAGGTGGCTGCGCCGCTGATCGAGGCCATCCAGAAGGACACAGCCGAGGGTGGTGTGGACGAGCTCCACATCGTCTTCACCGAGTTCGTCTCGATGATGACGCAGACGGCGCTCGACGCCCGGCTGCTGCCGCTGCGCCTCGACGAGGTCGCCGAGGAGGCCGCCCCCCAGGGGGAGATCCTCCCGCTGTACGACTTCGAGCCCTCGGCGGAGGACGTCCTCGACGCCCTGCTGCCGCGCTATGTGGAGAGCCGCGTGTACAACGCGCTGCTCCAGTCGGCCGCTTCGAAGCACGCCGCCACGCGGCGCGCGATGAAGTCGGCCACCGACAACGCGGGCGAGCTGATCAACACGCTCTCCCGTCTTGCCAACGCGGCCCGCCAGGCCGAAATCACCCAGGAAATCAGCGAGATCGTCGGTGGCGCGAGCGCCCTGGCCGACGCGACCGCGGGGAGTGACCGATAAATGACCACCACTGTTGAGACCGCGACGGCTACGGGCCGCGTCGCCCGGGTCATCGGCCCGGTCGTCGACGTGGAGTTCCCCGTCGACGCGATGCCGGACATCTACAACGCCCTCCACGTCGAGGTCGCCGACCCGGCGAACGAGGGTCAGAAGAAGACCCTGACCCTGGAGGTCGCCCAGCACCTGGGCGACGGCCTGGTCCGCACCATCTCCATGCAGCCGACCGACGGTCTGGTCCGCCAGGCCCCGGTCGTCGACACCGGTGACGGCATCACCGTCCCGGTCGGCGACTTCACCAAGGGCAAGGTGTTCAACACCCTCGGTGAGGTGCTGAACGTCGACGAGCAGTACGAGGGCGAGCGCTGGTCCATCCACCGCAAGGCCCCGAACTTCGACGAGCTCGAGTCGAAGACCGAGATGTTCGAGACCGGCGTCAAGGTCATCGACCTGCTCACCCCGTACGTCAAGGGCGGCAAGATCGGCCTGTTCGGCGGCGCCGGCGTCGGCAAGACGGTGCTCATCCAGGAGATGATCTACCGTGTCGCCAACAACCACGACGGTGTCTCCGTGTTCGCCGGTGTCGGTGAGCGCACCCGTGAGGGCAACGACCTGATCGAGGAGATGTCCGACTCGGGCGTCATCGACAAGACCGCTCTGGTCTTCGGTCAGATGGACGAGCCCCCGGGCACCCGTCTGCGCGTCGCGCTGGCCGGCCTCACCATGGCCGAGTACTTCCGTGACGTCCAGAAGCAGGACGTGCTGTTCTTCATCGACAACATCTTCCGCTTCACGCAGGCCGGTTCCGAGGTCTCCACGCTGCTCGGCCGTATGCCGTCCGCGGTGGGTTACCAGCCGAACCTGGCCGACGAGATGGGTCTCCTCCAGGAGCGCATCACCTCGACCCGCGGTCACTCGATCACCTCGATGCAGGCGATCTACGTCCCCGCCGACGACCTGACCGACCCGGCCCCGGCCACCACCTTCGCCCACCTCGACGCGACGACGGTTCTGTCCCGTCCGATCTCCGAGAAGGGCATCTACCCGGCCGTGGACCCGCTGGACTCCACGTCCCGGATCCTGGACCCGCGCTACATCACGCAGGACCACTACAACGCGGCCATGCGCGTGAAGACGATCCTGCAGAAGTACAAGGACCTCCAGGACATCATCGCGATCCTCGGTATCGACGAGCTGGGCGAGGAGGACAAGCTGGTCGTCCACCGCGCCCGTCGGGTCGAGCGCTTCCTGTCCCAGAACACCCACGTCGCCAAGCAGTTCACCGGCGTGGACGGTTCGGACGTGCCGCTGGACGAGTCGATCGCCGCGTTCAACGCGATCTGCGACGGCGAGTACGACCACTTCCCCGAGCAGGCCTTCTTCATGTGCGGTGGTCTCGACGACCTCAAGAAGAACGCCAAGGAGCTGGGCGTCTCCTGAGCCCCGTGCTCGACCGAGGGGGCGGGCGCGTCCCGCCCCCTCATCCACGCCCACTAGAATTGACCCCAACACCCGGCGCCCCTGCCGGGTGGTGACCCGAGGAGCCACTCTTGGCTGCTGAGCTGCACGTCGAGCTGGTCGCCGCCGACCGCCAGGTCTGGTCCGGCGAGGCCACCCTGGTCGTCGCGCGCACCACGTCCGGCGACATCGGCGTCATGCCCGGTCACCAGCCGCTGCTCGGTGTGCTGGAGTCGGGCCCGGTGACCATCCGTACGAGTGAAGGTGGAACGGTCGTCGCCGCGGTGCACGGCGGTTTCATCTCGTTCGCGGACAACAAGCTGTCCCTGCTGGCCGAGATCGCCGAGCTGTCGGACGAGATCGACGTCCAGCGCACGGAGCGGGAGCTGGAGCGGGCGAAGGCGGAGGGCGACGCCGCCGCCGAGCGCCGCGCGGACGTCCGACTGCGTGCTGCGGCGGCGCGCTGAACCAGCCGCGCGGTACGTTGACGTCACTCAGCCGCGGCCGGCCCGGAGCAATCCGGTGCCGGTCGCGGCTGAGGCAGATGTGGGTGTTTTTTCCGTTTCATTACTCGAATACAGCAGCAGTTCCACCAACTAGGAGACGAGGAGGTCGGTGCCGATGGTCCTCGCTCTGACTGTGTGCGGAATCGTGGTCGCGCTCGTAGTGGTGGGGCTGTTCCTGTTCGGGCTGCGGCGCCGGCTCATCCAGCGCTCCGGCGGCACCTTCGACTGCTCGCTGCGCTGGGACGTGCCCGAGAAACCGGACACGGGCGGCAAGGGCTGGTCGTACGGCGTCGCCCGCTACAACGGCGACCGCATCGAGTGGTACCGGGTCTTCTCCTACGCCGTCCGCCCCCGCCGCGTCCTGGAGCGGGCGCAGATCGAGGTGGCCGGGCGCCGGCTGCCCGAGGGCGAGGAGGAGCTGGCGCTGCTGTCCGACGCGGTGGTACTGGCCTGTACGCATCGGGACACGCGCCTCGAACTCGCCATGAGCGAAGACGCGCTGACCGGATTCCTCGCGTGGCTGGAAGCAGCCCCGCCCGGTCAGCGCGTCAATGTCGCTTGAGAGCTTTTCGCAGGGGTCCTACAGGTTGTCGCTGATGGCGCTCACCAGTTCACCGTTGCTGGTGTCGCCGCTGAACTCCCAGAAGAACGCGCCGCCGAGGCCCTGGGTGTTGGCCCAGGCCATCTTCGACTTGATGGTGGCGGGGGTGTCGTAGGACCACCAGTTGGTGCCGCAGTGCGCGTACGCGGTGCCGGCGACGGTGCCGGTGGCCGGGCAGGACGTCTTGAGCACCTTGTAGTCCTCGATGCCCTGCTCGTAGGTGCCGGCCGCCGGTCCGGTGGCCGTGCCGCCCGGGGCGTCCTGGGTGACGCCGGCCCAGCCGCGGCCGTAGAAGCCGATGCCGATGAGCAGCTTCTTGGCGGGCACGCCGATCGCCTTGAACTTGGCGAGGGCGTCGGCGGTGGTGAAGCCCGCCTTCGGGATGCCGTCGTACGAGGTGAGCGGGGAGTGCGGGGCGGTCGGGCCCTTGGCGTCCCAGGCGCCGAAGAAGTCGTACGTCATGACGTTGTACCAGTCGACGTACTGGGCGGCGCCCGCGTAGTCCGCGGCCTCGATCTTGCCGCCGGCCGAGCCGTCGGCGGTGGTCGCGGCGGTGATCAGGTAGTTGGGGCCGAACTTGGCGCGCAGCGCGGCCATCAGGTTCTTGTAGGCCGCCGGTCCGCTGGTGTCACAGGTCAGACCGCAGGCGTTCGGGTACTCCCAGTCGATGTCGATGCCGTCGAAGACATCGGCCCAGCGCGGGTCCTCGACCAGGTCGTAGCAGGACTGCGCGAAGGCCGCCGGGTTCTTGGCCGCGTCCGCGAAGCCGCCGGACCAGGTCCAGCCGCCGAAGGAGTACAGGATCTTGATGTTCGGGTACTTGGCCTTCAACTGGCGCAGCTGGTTGAAGTTGCCGCGCAGCGGCTGGTCCCAGGTGTCGGCGACGCCGCTGACCGACTGGTCGGCGGTGAACGCCTTGTCGTAGTCGGCGTAGGAGTCACCGATCGCGCACTTGCCGCCGGTGACGTTGCCGAAGGCGTAGTTGATGTGGGTGATCTTGGCCGCCGAGCCGGAGGTCACCAGGTTCTTGACGTTGTAGTTGCGGCCGTAGATGCCCCACTCGGTGAAGTAGCCCATCTTCACCTTGTCACCGGTGGGCGGGGGAGTGGTGCCGCCGCCGGTGGTGTGCACCTTGACCGCGCCGCTGACCGGGCCGGTCTGGTCGGCCGTGTCGCGGGCCTGCACGCTGTAGGAGTAGTCGGTGCCGGCGGTCAGGCCGGTGTCCGTGTACGAGGTGGTGGTGACGGTGGCGACCTTCTTGCCGTCGCGCAGTACGTCGTAGTTCTTGACGCCCTTGTCGTCGGTGGCCGCGCTCCAGTTGAGCTTCACCGAGGTGTCGGTGACGGAGGAGGCGGTCGGGGTGCCGGGGGCGGACGGGGCGGCGTCGCCCGGCTGCGTGGAACCGTCGCAGCTGTCGCCGTTCAGCTTGCAGTTGGACGGGGAGCCGGTGCCCGAGCCGTTGAAGCCGAAGGAGACGGAGGCGCCGGGGGCGATGGTGCCGTTCCAGCCGACGTTCTTGGCGGTCCAGTGGTCACCGGAGTTGGTGACGGTGGCGTCCCAGGCCGAGGCGACCTTGGTGCCCGAGGGGAAGTCCCACTCGATGGTCCAGGAGCTGATGCTGCTGGTGCCGGTGTTCTTGACGGTCCACTGGCCACCGAAGCCGGAGCCCCAGTCGCTGGTCTTGGTGAAGGTGGCCGTGGCGTTGCCGGCCGCCTGGGCGGGGCTCGCGAGGCCGACGGCGCCGGCCAGGGGGAGCAGCAGGGACGCGAACCCTGCCGCGGCTCTGTGTCTGAAGCGCATGCTGCGCCTCCCTCGTCGTAGAGGTGTCAGGGGCATGACTGAGCCTTCATGCCCCGCGGTGCTGCGAGGGTAGAAAGGTCTGGACCACAGGTCAATAGGTCTGGACCATTCTGGGAGCCGTTCCGGCGGGTCCCCCGCTACAGCCCCAACTCTCTGGCCAGCACCGCCGCTTGCACCCGGCTGCGCAGCCCCAGCTTGGCCAGCAACCGGCTGACATGCGTCTTCACCGTGCCCTCCGCCATGTCCAGCCGGCCGGCGATCTCCGCGTTCGACAGCCCCTCGCCGACACAGCCGAGCACCTCCCGCTCCCGCCGGGTCAGCTCCTCCAGCGCCGCCGGATCGGCCGCCGTACCCCGGTCCGGGACCCCGCCCGCGGCGAACTCGGCGATCAGCCGCCGGGTCACGGCCGGTGCCACCACCCCCTCGCCGCGTGCCACCGTCCGCACCGCCTCCAGCAGTTCCCGCGCCTCCGCGTGCTTGAGCAGAAACCCCGCCGCCCCGGCCCGCAGCGCCCCGAACACGTACTCGTCCAGGTCGAACGTGGTCAGGACCAGGACGTCGGCGAGCCGCTCGGCCACGATCCGCCGGGTCGCCGACACCCCGTCCAGCACCGGCATCTGCACATCCATCAGCACCACGTCCGGGCGCAGCCGGCGGGCCAGTTCGACCGCCTGCTCCCCGTCCGCCGCCTCCCCGGCCACCTCGATGCCGGGTGCGCTGCCCAGGATCAGCGCCAGCCCGGCGCGGACGGCGGACTGGTCCTCGGCGACCAGGACACGGATCACGCGGAGTCTCCTTCGGTGAGCGGAAGCGCGGCCCGTACGGACCACACGCCGTCCCGGGGCCCGGCCTCGAACGTGCCGCCGAGCAGCGCCGCCCGCTCCCGCATCCCGGTCAGGCCGGCACCGGAGCCCGGTGCGCGGGGGGCGTCGCCCGGCCGGTACGGGCTGGTCACCCGGATGTCCAGCAGACCGTCGCGCTGTCGCAGCACCACGCGCACGCTTCCCTCGACCGCGTGCTTGAGGGCGTTGGTCAGCGACTCCTGCACGATCCGGTAGGCGGCCAGTTCCACCGGCGCCGGCACCTCGCCGTGCCCGGCGTCGAGCGTGACGTCCAGTCCGCCCGCCCGGGCGGTGCCGACCAGCGCGCCGAGGCCCGCCAGGGTCGGGGAGGCGGCGGGTTCCCGGTCCCCGGAGCGGTCCCGCAGGATGCCGATCAGCCGGCGCATCTCGGCCAGCCCCGCCACGCTGTTCTCCCGGATGACGGCCAGCGCGTCCCGGGTGGCCTTCGCGTCGTCCAGGGAGAGGGCCGCCGTGGAGTGGATGGCGATGGCCGACAGGTGGTTGGCGACCATGTCGTGCAACTCGCGCGCCACCCGGGCCCGTTCCGCGGTGACCGCCTGGGCCCGGTCCATCTCGGCCAGCAGCGCGGTCTGTTCGGCCCGCAGCCGGGCCGCCCCCGTCAAACACGTCCTGCTGCTCACCGACGGCCGCAACGAGCACGACCACCGCTCCCGCCGGCCGCTGGAGACGGTGCTCGACGCCTGCGCGGGCCAGTTCGTCTGCGACGCCTGGGGCATCGGCGACGACTGGGACGCCGACCTGCTGCTGACCATCACCCGGCGGCTGCACGGCCGGGCCCGGGCCGTCCGCCGGGAGTCCGAACTCCCCGCCGCCTACGAGGAACTGATCGCCGGACTGCTCGGCACGGCGGTGCCCGAACTGCGCATCCGGCTCACCCCCACCACCCCCGGTACCGTGATCCGCCAGGTCAAGCAGGTGGTGCCGAACGAGCAGGAGCTGCAACCCGTCCCGGCCGGCCCCGGCGGACGCGCCGCGGAGTACGTCACCCGGGCCTGGGGCGACGAGGTACGGCACTTCCAGGTCGTCCTGACCGCCGACCCCACCGGCCGGGAGAGCGGCGAGGAACTCCAGCTGGCCGCCGTGGAGATCGTCGTACCCGACGTGCGGCGCCCGCTGCGGCTGCCGCCGCCCCGGCCCGTCCTGGTGCGCTGGACCGACGATCCGCTCGACGCCTCCCGGCAGCATCCCGGGGTCCGGCGGCACGAGCTGTACCAGCGGGCGAGCGCCGCCGTCGCCCGGGCGTACCGGGCCTGGCTGGACGGTGCGGAGGGCCGGGAGACGGCGGACCGCGAACTCGCCCGGGCCCTCGCCCTGGCCGCCGAGCTGGGCGACACCCAACTGCTCGGCGCGCTCCGCCTCATCGAGTCCGCACCGGGCTCCGGCCGCGTCCGCCCCGGTCTGAAGGACGTCGACTGGCAGCACCTCATCCTCTCCAGCGCCCTGACGACCCCTCCGGAACAGCCTTCGGGGGAGGACGGCGGCAGGGCG
>NZ_JACBWZ010000270.1 GCF_013870595.1 Streptomyces sp. WELS2
TTCGACGCGCTGCCGGGCCAGGCGGTGCTGCTGACCCCGCTGCGCACCGCCTCCGGCGAGGTGACGGACTTCCGCATCGCCGCGGCCACCCCGGAGGCGACCGACGTGTTCGGCCAAACCGGCCGGGACCTGGTCGGCAGGCACCTGTTGGAGAACTACCCGGCGGTCGCGGGCGCTCCCCTGTGGCGGGGCTGTCTGCGGGCGCTGGAGACCGGGGTGCCGTACGAGAGCGAGCCGTTCGCCTACCAGGAGGCGGGCATCCCGGCGCCGGCGACCGCCACCTACACGGTGCGGGCGGCGCCGCTCGGCGAGGGCCTGGTGCTGACCTGGCTGCGGTACGACCCCGAGGACCGGCAGGAGCAGCGGCTGGCCGACGTACAGCGGCTGGGCAACCTCGGCTGGGCGAACTGGAACCTGCTCACCGGCGAGATCGCCTGGTCCGCGCAGACCTACACGGTGCTCGGGCGGCGCGCCGACCAGCCGCCGCTGCCGCTGGAGCGGCTGCCCGACCTGGCCCGGCCGGAGGACGCCCGGCCGCTGGCCCGGGCGATCGCCGGTCTCGTCTCGCACGGGCACCCCCTCGACGTGCCGTTCCGGACCGAGACGGCCGCGGGCGTGCGGCACCTGCGGATGGTCGCGGAGGCGGTCACGGCGCCCGACGGCACCCCGGCCGAGGTGCACGGCTTCGTCCAGGACCTGACCGCGCAGCGCAGCGCCGAGCTCGCGCTGGTGGAGAGCGAGCGCGAGATGCTGCTCCAGCGCGGCACCCTGCAGGCCGAGCGCGCCCTGGCGGCCCGGCTCCAGCACGCCCTGCTGCCGCTGCCCAGCAAGCCGGTGCGGCTGGCCGGGCTGCGCGTCGAGGTCGCCTATCTGCCCGCGCAGGCCGGCATCCACGTCGGCGGCGACTGGTTCAGCGCCATCGAACTGCCCGGCTGCGACGCGCTGTTCGTGGTCGGCGACGTGGCGGGCCACGGCATCGACGCCGTCGCCACCATGGCCCAGCTCCGGTTCACCGCGAAGGGCATGGTCAGCACCGGCTCCTCGCTCACCGGGGCGCTGGCACGGCTCAACCAGCTGCTGCTGCACTCCCGTGACGGCCAGATCACCGCCACCATGATGCTGGCCCGCTACGACCCCGGCCGGCGCCTGCTGGCCTGGGCCCAGGCCGGGCACCCACCGCCGCTGCTGGTGCGCCGGGGCGAGGTGCGCTTCCTGGACCGTCCCGGCGGCATACTGCTCGGCGCGACGGCCGCGCCCGTCTACGCGTCGCTGGAACTGGCGCTGGAACCCGGTGACCGGCTGCTGCTGTACACCGACGGGCTGGTCGAGCGCCCCGGCGAGGGCCTCGACGCGGGCTTCGCCCGGCTGGCCGAGGCGGTGCGGGCGGACGGCTGCGGCGAGTCCGGCTCGCTGGACGCGCTGCTGGCGGCGATGCTCGTGGACGAACGGCGGGACGACGTGTGCGTGCTGGACATCCGGATGCCGCTGGAGGAGGTGCAGGACGCGGTGACGCCCGCGGATCCGGACGCCTAGGCCCTGTCGTCGGCTCAGGCGGGGTGGCCCGCCTCGATGCCGGCGGCGTCGGAGAGCCGCAGCAGCGGTCCCGGCCGTCCCTCGCCCCACCGGACGGGGTCGAGCACATGGCCGACGTGGTCGCCGCCGTCGACGCGGTGCACCACGGTGCCGACGAACCAGGCCGCCACCGCGTCCAGTACGACGGCGCCGGCGGGCCCCTCCCGCCAGGCGAGCCCCGCGAACTTGTCCTCCTCGTCGCCGGTCCGGCCGCCGAAGCGTTCGGCGAGGTCCCGCTGGTCGCGGGTGAGCAGGTGGACGGCGAGGTGCCGCGCGGCGCGGGCGACGCGGTAGGTGTGGTTGGCCTTGGACAGCCACACGACGAACCGGGGCGGCCGGATGGAGCACTGCGAGGCGAAGCCCACCAGGCACCCGGCGCGCTCGCCGCCCGCGACGGCGGTGACCACGCACATGTCGGGGTCCGTCCGGTCGAAGAAGCCGTCGAGGTCCCCCGCGTCCGCCACCCGCCCACCGCCGGCCGGCGCGCCGTCCGCGTACTCGGTGCCGCTCTCGTCGCCCATGTGCTCCGCTCCCGTCCGTCGCCGCCCGGTCCGGCCCGCTCGGCCGGTGGGGTGTGGTTCCTGCTGGCGGTGTGCCCCGCGTACCGCTCCCGAATCGTCGCCGGAGCCGGCGCGCGGGCGAAGCGGGCAACGCGTGTCGTCCCCGGTTCCCACCGCCCTCGTGCTAGAAGCGCCATCATGATGTCTCGCTGGTCGCGTCCCTGGTCACGCCGTGCCTTCCTGGCCGCCGGTTCGGGCACCGCCGCCGTGCTGGGCCTCGGCACCACCTGGGCGTTGACCACGCCGGACGAGTTCCCGGCGCTCAGGGCGAGGTGGCGCACCCTGATCCTCGGCGAGGGCTTCGATCCGGCCGCCGAACCCTTCCGGTCCCGGCTCGCCGACCTGGGCGGCACGGCAGGCCGGTACCTCGCCACCATGGCCCCGGCCGCCGGCTCCCTGTGGCCCGACCTGGTGTACGCGGACCCGGAGCCGGACCAGGACGAGGTGTCGTACGCCTGCTCCTCCCGCCTGAACAGCAGTTACGCCCGGCTGAGCACGCTCGCGCAGGCCTACTGCCAGCCGGGCACCGGCCTGACCGGCGCCCCGCGGGTGCGCGACGCGCTCCTCACCGGGCTCGGCCACCTCCACGACGACGTCTACCACGCCGGCCAGGCCCCGTACGGCAACTGGTACAACTGGCAGATCGGCATCCCGCAGGCGCTGCTGGACCTGTGCGTGCTGCTGTACGACGCGCTGCCGGCCACGCGGCG
Organism: Streptomyces sp. WELS2; assembly: GCF_013870595.1. Taxonomy (GTDB): domain Bacteria; phylum Actinomycetota; class Actinomycetes; order Streptomycetales; family Streptomycetaceae; genus Streptomyces. The sequence goes on from NZ_JACBWZ010000270.1 coordinate 2,843, forward strand.
GGCCGGCTTCCTCGCCGCGGTGGACCACTTCGTGCCCGACTCGGTCGTGGCCGGCTACACCGGGAACAGCACCGGCGCCAACCGGGTGGACCTGTGCCGGGTGCTGGCGCTGCGCGGGGTGGTCGGGGCGGACGCCGGCAAGGTGGCCCTCGCCCGGGACGCCCTCTCCCCCGTCTTCCGGTACGTCACCTCCGGCGACGGCCTCTACGCCGACGGCTCCTTCATCCAGCACCGGTCGGTGCCGTACACCGGCTCCTACGGCGCGGTGCTGCTGGGCGGGCTGGGCCTGCTGTTCGCGCTGCTGGCCGGCTCCGGCTGGGAGGTGACGGATCCCGGCCGGCAGCACGTGTTCGACGCGGTGGAAGGGGCCTGGGCGCCGTTCGTGTACAACGGGCTGGTCATGGACGGCGTCTCGGGCCGGGCGATCAGCCGGGGGCGCGCGGCCGACGCCCGTCTGGGACAGGACGACCACACACGCGGGCACGCGGTGCTCGCCTCGATCGTGCTGCTCGGGCAGGGCGCGGGTCCGGCCGAGAACGCCCGCTGGCGGGGTCTGGTGAAGGGCTGGATGGAGCGCGACCGCTCCAGCCCGCCGCTCGCCGACCCGACGCTGAGCGTGCCGCACCTGGCCCGGCTGAAGGGCGTCCGGGACGACGCGTCGGTGCCGGCGGTGCCCGAGCCGACCGGGCACCGGCTGTTTCCGTGCATGGCCCGGGCCACGCACCGCCGGCCCGGCTGGGCGGCGTCGCTGAGCATGGCCGACCGCAGGATCAGCCACTACGAGACGGGCGACGGCGAGAACCTGCGCGGCTGGCACACGGGTGCCGGGATGCTGTACTGGTGGGGCGCCACGTTCGGGGGCGACCAGTACGGCGACGCCTTCTGGCCGACCGTCGACCCCTACCGGCTGCCGGGTACGACGGTCTCCCGGAAGGTGCTGGCGGACGGGGCGGGCGGCGACTGGGGCGCGGTCAGGCCGGACGTGCACTGGGTGGGCGGGGCGACCGACGGGCAGTGGGCGGCGGCCGGCCAGTACCTGAAGGGTTTCCAGTCGTCGCTGCGGGCCAAGAAGTCGTGGTTCTTCCTGGACGACGCGGTGGTGTGCCTCGGCGCGGGCATCACCTGCGCCGACGGCACCGCCGTGGAGACGACGGTGGACAACCGCAACCTCGGTGCCGCGGGCGACGCCCCGTTCACGGCTGACGGCACGGTGGTCCCCGGCGGCGCCCCGTGGTCCCGGACGCTGACCGGGGCGGGGTGGGCGCACCTCGGCGGGCACGGCGGTTATGTGTTCCCGGGCGGGGCGACGGTACGGGCGCTGCGCGAGGCCCGCGACGGCAGCTGGAGCCTGATCGACAAGGGCGGCTCGACGGCCGTCCTGACCCGCACCTATCAGACGCTGTACCTCGACCACGGCACCGACCCGGTGGACGCCGCGTACGCCTATGTGCTGCTGCCGGGCGCGACGGCGCAGGCCACCCGGGCGCGGGCGGCGGACTCCGGGTGGCTGGGCGTGCTCGCCAACTCCGACCGCCTGCAGGGTGTCTCGGTGCCGTCGGCCGGGTTCACCGGGGTGAACTTCTGGTTCGGCGGCACGGCCGGCGCGCTCACCGCGAGCGATCCGTGCTGCGTGGTGGTCCGCGAGAAGGCCGACGGCACGGCGGTGATCGTGGTGAGCGACCCGATGCGCATGCGCACCGGCCTGACGGTGACCTGGCGGCGGGCGGTCACGGCGGTGACGTCCGCGCCGGCCACCCTCGTCTCCTCGGCCACCGGGGCCGAGCTGACGCTGACGTTCGGGGATCTGTCCGGCACGGCGGGGGCCGGGCAGCGGGTCACGGTCGGGCTGGGCCGGCCTCTGCGCGCGCGAACCGGCTCAGGGACGCCGTGAACGCGGCGACGAAGCCGTCCCGGTCCCGCTCCGGGAGCGCGTCCAGGGACAAGTAGGGGTTGAGGTCCTCCAGTTCGACCAGCAGCAGACCGCCGTCGGGCGCGCGGCAGGCGTCGACGCGCTGGATGCCGCAGCCGAGGGCGTTCCAGTCGATGAACCGGCGCGCGAACTCCAGGTCGGCGGCGGTGGCCGGATACGGCTCGAGTTCCCAGCGGCGCTCGGGATCGGGCGCGTACAGGGCGTACTGGAAGTCGTCGTCCACGAAGTAGAAGGACACCTCGTAGGCGAAGTCGACGCGGGGCTGGATCAGGACGTCACCGGTGGCGAGCGCGCCGAGTTCCGCGGCGGACACGATCCTCAGGCCGAGGGAGTCGGCGCCCAGCTTCGGCTTGACCACGTACCGTTCGGCGGCCGGCAGCGCGGGCAGGTCCGCGGCGCGGTCGACGGTCGGGATCACGGGGAACCCGGCGGCGGTCAGGTCGAGCAGGTACTGCTTGCCGGCCATGTCCGCCTTCCCGGTGAGCGGGTTGTAGACACGGGTGCCGGCGGCGAGCGCCCGGGCGCGGAAGGCGTCGTACGCCCGCTGGTAGCCGAGGACGGGCCCGCTGTTGCGGACCACGACGGCGTCGAAGCCGTCCATCAGGGCCGCCGCGTCCAGCGGATGACACAGCGCCAGGTCGAAGTGGGCGCGCAGCCGTGAGGTCAGGTGGATGTCCTCGTCGTGGTAGCGGCGCCCGCGGGCCTGGTACGCCAGATCGGTGACGTACAGCAGACGGGGACGTGCGGCGGGCATGCGAGGTCTCCTGGGGTGGGGGCGGGTGCCGGCGAGCGGTGAAGAAAGGTTACGCCGCAAGGTGCGGCCTCCTTCGTCCGCCCCTCGGTGCCGGAGGCGCGATACTCAGTACCCTCTGGGGGCACAACCACTGCACTCAGTGCCAGGAAAGCCGTCCGGGTGCTACGTTCCCGTCCATGAGCTCCAGCAGCGCGGTGCCGGCCGCGAAGCCGCCGATCCGGGACGCCCTGGTGGCGGCGGCCTTCCGGCTCTTCCTCGAGCGCGGATTCGAACAGACCACCGTGGACGACATCGTGGCCCTGGCCGGGGTCGGCCGGCGTTCGTTCTTCCGTTACTTCCCCTCCAAGGAGGACGTGGTCTTCCCCGACCACGAGGGCTGCCTGGCCGACATGACCGCCTTCCTCGCGGCGAGCGGCCCGGAGCACGAGCCGGTGCGGCGGGTGTGCGACGCGGCCCGGCTGGTGCTGCGGATGTACGCCGAGAACCCGGCCTTCTCGGTGCAGCGCTACCGCCTCACCCGCCGGGTACCGGGGCTGCGCGCCTACGAGTTGTCGGTCGTGTGGCGCTACGAGCGGGCGCTCGCCGAGTACCTGCGCGGGCGGTTCGCGGGGCGGCCCGACGGGACGCTGCGCGCCGACGTGATCGCGGCGGCGGTGGTCGCCGCGCACAACAACGCCCTGCGCTCCTGGCTGCGGTCGGACGGCGTGGGCGACGCGAACGCGGCCGTGGACCACGCGCTGGCGTATGTGCAGACGACGTACGCGCGTACGGCGGACGACCCGGTCGTCCACGGCGGCCCGGCGGGCGCCGGGGCCGGGACGGGCGAGGACGTGGTGGTGCTGGTCTCCCGCCGGGACGCCCCGCTGTGGCGGGTGATACAGGAGCTGGAGACGGTCCTCGACCGCCCCTGACCCGTCCCCGGTGTGCGGTTCGGCTGAATTTGGGGGTACGCAGTGCCTTTACGAGTGACACTGAGTGCCATACTCTGACGGCGTGCACGGTGGCACGCCAGCCGTGCTCACGTGTGCCCGGTCCGCCCCCGGGCACGCGGGTTTCCGGCCGAGCGCAGGGAGTGACCAGCGTGTACCACCACTCAGCAAGCACCTCGGGACCGGCGGCCGGTTCCGCGACGGGTGTTCTCGACCCCGCCGCCGACTCCCGGGACGCCCTCCTCTTCCAGCGCTGCACCTGGTGCGGCACCGCGATGTACCACCGGCTGCTGTGTCCGGTGTGCCAGGGCAGCGAGCTGCGCACCGAGCGCAGCGAGGGGGTCGGCACGGTCCGCCACTCCACCGTCGTGCACCGCAACACCCCCGCGGCGCGCAATGTGTCGCTGGTGGAGATGGCCGAGGGGTTCGTCGTCCGCGGCCGGGTGATGGGCCCGCCGGTCGGCATCCACAGCGGCGACCGGGTCCGGCTGTCCACCGCCAAGGACCCGGTGCGCGGGGAACCGGTCTTCCAGCTGGTGGACGAGCCGTACCGGGCCTGGACCTGACCGTCGTACGGCCGCCTCGGCGGCTCCACGGCGACGGGACCTCCTCTCGTACCCCCACGGGACCACCGGACGTGAACGCCTGCCCGGCGGCGGGTCCGACGGCGAGCGCGGGCACCTCGTCGCGCGCGCCGGCCGCCGGGCACGCCGGCTCGGGCCCCGGTTGTGCGGGCCCGCGATGTGATCCATCACCCGCCGCGCACAGGCAACCCACAGCCTCCGCCTTCCATCCTCCGGGGGCGAAGGGACGTCCGGGGCCGCCCGGACGTCCGAGGTCGGGGTTCAAGGAGGAACTGTGGTCCGTGCCCGGCACATTGGGGTGGTGGCCGCCGCGTTGCTCGCGGTGGCCGGGGCATCCCCGGGGGTGGCGCTCGCCGACTCCCAACCAAGTGGCATCGACGGGGCGTTGGCGCCCCAGGATGGCACGCCG
>NZ_JACBWZ010000271.1 GCF_013870595.1 Streptomyces sp. WELS2
CCTGGAGCCGGAGCAGGGCTGGATCCCGTTCTTCTTCGTCGACCCCGCCGCCCGCGGACGCGGCCTCGGCCGACGGCTGCTGACCGACGCCCTCGACTGGCTGCACGGCCACGGCCGCACCCGGGTGGACTTCGCCTCGTACACCCCGAACTACCTCCTGCCCGGCCTGGACACCGCCACCTACCCGGAGGCCGCCGGGCTCCTCGCCTCGCTGGGCTTTCGCACGCTGTACGAGGCGGCGGCGATGGACCGCGGCCTGGTCGGCTACCGCCTCCCGGACGAGGTCGCCCGCCGCCGGGACGACCTGACCGCACGCGGCTACCGGTTCGCCACTCCGGCGGACGACGACCTGGTGGACCTGATCGCGCTCGCCGGGAGCCGCTTCCACGCCGACTGGGCCCGCGCCATCCGCGAGTGCTGCGCCGCGGGCACCCCACCGGACCGGATCGTCATCGCCCGCGACCCCTCCGGCCGGCTGGCCGGCTGGGCGATGCACGGGGCGTACGAGGCGGCCACCGAGCGGTTCGGCCCCTTCGGGGTGCGCGAGGAACAGCGCGGCACCGGCCTCGGCAAGGTCCTCCTCCACCTGGTCCTGGAGCGGATGCGGGCGCACGGCGCGCACGGCGCCTGGTTCCTGTGGACCGGCGAGGACTCCCCGGCGGGCCACCTGTACCGCGCGGCCGGCTTCACCACGACCCGGGTGTTCCGCGTACTGCGCCGCGAGGCCGCCCGGTGACGCCGAGCCGCCGCCACTTCGCGCTCGCCCTCCCCTCGGCGCTGCTCGCCGCCGGCTGCGCCGCCCCCCACCGGGGCACCGGACGGCCCGGCGACCCCATCGTCCTCACCCTGCTCTCCCACTACGCGAGCGGCACGCTCCACCAGGCCCTCCAAGGCCCGGTCGACGAGTGGAACGCCACCCACGACCGGGTCAAGGTACGCACGCGGGCCGTCGACTTCACCGACCTGCTGACCACGTTCATGGTCCGGCAGGCCGCGGGCCAGGGCGCCGACATCCTCCACCCGTACTGCCTGTGGAACGGCCAGCTGGTGCGCGCCGGGGTGCTGCGGCCCGCGCCGCCCGAACACGCCGAGCTGATCCGGCGCGACTACGGCGAGGCCGCCGTCGGCGCCGTGACGGTGGACGGCACGGTCTACGGCTATCCCACCGAGGCCCAGACGTACGCCCTCTACTACAACCGGCGGCTGCTGCGCGCGGCCGGCGCCGACGGCCCGCCGGCCACCTGGCCCGAGCTGGAGGAGGCCGCCTACCGCACCACCCGCCGCGACCGGTACGGCAACCCGCTCGTCCAGGGGTTCGGGCTGTCGGCGAACGACGACGCCACCACCGTCGGCCAGACCCTCGCCCTGCTGCACGCCGCCGGCGGACGCTTCGTCACCCCCGACGGCAGGTCCACCGCCATCGACTCGCCGGCCGGCCGCGCCGTGCTCACCCTGGAACACCGGCTCGTCACCCGCGGGGCGAGCGCCCCGGCCGTCAACGTCTACCAGGCCTTCCCGTCCGGCCAGGTGGCCATGGTGATCGGCGCCGGCTGGTGGACCGGCAGCCTCAGGCCCCTGATGGGCGGCGACTACCGGGACGTCGGCGTCGCACCCGTGCCCGTGCCCGCGCCGGGCACCCGGCCCGCCACCCTCGCCACCGGCTTCATGCTGGGCGTCAACACGGCCAGCCGGCACCCGCGCGAGGCCTGGGAGTTCCTGCGCTGGCTCAACACCGACCGGGTGGCCGCGCGCGAGGGCGCCGCGGTCACCCGGATGAGCGCCCTGCAGGTGTCCGTCGGCTCGCTCACCGCCCGCGCCGACGACATGCGCGCGCTCCTCGGCTCCGGCGGCGACCCGAACCTGCGCCCGTTCCTGGACGCGCTGGACTACGCCGTGCCGGAGCCGAACGGGCCGGGCGCGGCCCGCGCCAAGACGCTGCTGCGCAAGAACATCGAGGCGCTGTGGACCGGCCGCCAGTCGGTCGAGGAGGCGCTGCGCACCACCCGCCGCCAGGTCGACCAGGAGGTGTCCCGGCCATGGTGAACGTCCTGACCCCGCAGACGCCCGAGCGGGCGCCGGGACCGGTACCCGCCGCCCCCGCCGGTCACGGCCGCCGCCGGGGCCGCCACCGCGAGACGGCCGTCGCCTACCTCTTCCTGGCCCCGGCGCTGCTGTTCTTCGCGGTCTTCCTGCTCCTGCCGCTCGGCTTCGCGCTGCTGCTGTCGGTCTCCCGCTGGACCGGCTTCGACCTCGGCGCGATCGAACCGGTGGGCCCGGACAACTTCGCCGCCCTCTTCGCCGACGGGTCGACGTTCCTGGTGCCGGTCCTCACCAACACGCTGCTGTTCGCGCTGGGCACCGTGACCCTGGCCCTCACCGGCTCGGTGGTCGTCGCCACGTGCGTGGACCGGCTGCGGTTCCAGGGGCTGTGGCGCACCCTGTACTTCCTGCCGATCGTCACGACCGTCGTCGCCGTCGGCAACGTCTGGAAGTACATGTACGAGCCCGGCGGGCTGGCCAACGGCGTCCTCAACGCCCTCGGGCTCGGCTCGGTGGCGTTCCTCCAGGACCCGGACACCGCGCTGCCCTCGGTCGTGGTCGTCCAGGCCTGGGCCTCGCTCGGCTCGGCGATCCTCGTGCTGACCGCCGGGCTGAAGTCCATCCCCGCCTCCTACCACGAGGCCGCCGCGCTGGACGGCGCCGGGCCCGGCACCGTCTTCCGGCGGATCACCCTGCCGCTGCTGCGGCCGTCCCTGCTGTTCGTGTGCGTCACCCAGTTCCTCACCGGCCTGCAGTCCTTCGCGCTGATCACCGTGATGACCCGGGGCGGCCCGGGCGATGCCACCAACGTGGCCGCGCTGGAGATGTACCGGCGGGCCTTCGACCACGGCGACTGGGGCACGGCGAGCGCCGCCGCGTTCGTGCTGTTCGCCGTGGTCCTCGTGGTCACCCTGGCCCAGTTGTGGGTCTTCCGCCGGGCGGGGGAGGACGCGTGAGGCGCCGCTTCCCGTGGCTGTCGTACCTGGTCGTGGCGGTCGGCGCGCTACTCACGGTGGTGCCGTTCCTGGACATGGTGATGACGTCCTTCAAGGGGCCCGGCGAGGCGGGCACGCTGCCGTACCGGTTCCTGCCGAAGACGTTCGCGCTGTCCAACTACCGTGCGGCGATCGGCCAGCTGAACCTGCCGGTGCTCTTCCGCAACAGTGTGGTCGTCACCGCCGTGGTCACCGTGTCGGTGCTGCTCACCTCGTCGCTCGCGGGGTACGCGCTGGCCAGACTCCGCTTTCCGGGACGGGACCTGGTCTTCCGGCTGGTGCTGTCGACCATGATGTTCCCGCCGTTCCTCTTCCTCGTCCCGCGCTTCCTGATCCTCGTCCACTGGCCGCTGGCGGGCGGCAACGACCTGCTCGGGCGCGGTGGCGCGGGCCTGACCGTCAGCGTCGTGGCCCTCGCCGTGCCGTTCCTGGTCAACGGCTTCGGTATCTTCCTGACCCGCCAGTTCATGCTGTCCCTGCCCGACGAGGTGCTGGAGGCCGCCCGCATCGACGGGGCCGGCGAGTTCACGGTGTGGTGGCGGATCGTGGTCCCGCAGACCAAGCCGGTCCTGGTGACCCTCGGCCTGCTGACCTTCGTCGACGCCTGGAACGAGTACATCTGGGCCCTGCTGATCTCCACCGCCAACCCGGACCTGATGACCCTGCCGGTCGGCGTCCAGCTGCTGCGCGACCACGTCGACCCGGCCCGTACGATGCCCGTCGTCATGGCCGGTCTCGTGCTGAGCGTCCTGCCGGTGCTGGTGCTGTTCCTGCTGCTGCAGAAGCACTACATCCGCGGCGTCATGCTCAGCGGCCTCAAATAACGATTCGCGTCCTGCGCGCATCACGGCCCGGACACACCGCCGTCCGCGATCTCGACGCCGGTCACCGGCCGGACCACCATGGGGGAGCGGTCGAGGACGAGAGGAGCTGTGCGCACATGGGGGTGAGCGACGCGCCCTTGCGCGTCCTGGCCGTGGACGACGAACGACCCGCGCTCGACGAACTGCTGTACCTGCTGGGCGAGGACCCCCGGGTCGGCACGGCCGTGCCCGCGCGGGACGCCACCCAGGCGCTGGGCCGGCTGAACGACGCCCTCGGCCGGGACCCGGACGGCCCGGAGGGCTTCGACGTCGTCTTCCTCGACATCGGCATGCCCGGCCTGAGCGGCCTCGAACTCGCCCGCACCCTCGGCGGCTTCTCCGCACCGCCACTGATCGTCTTCGTCACCGCCTACGAGGACTTCGCCGTGCGCGCCTTCGACCTCAAGGCGGTGGACTACCTGCTCAAACCGCTGCGCAAGGAGCGCTTCGCCGAGGCCGTACGGCGCGTCGCCGAACTGGTCCGGGCAGGTCAGGGCCCCCGCCCGGCCGGCCCCCCGGCACCCGCGCCCGCCGCACCCGGCACCGGCGGCCACGTGCCCGTGGAACTCGGCGGGGTGACCCGGTTCGTGCCCCTCGCCGACATCACCCACGTCGAGGCGCAGGGCGACTACGCGCGGCTGCACACCGGCGAGGGCAGCCATCTGGTGCGGATCCCGCTGTCCACCCTGGAGGAACAGTGGCGCGCGCACGGCTTCGTACGGATCCACCGCAGCCGGCTGGTCGCCCTCGGCCGGATCGAGGAACTCCGGGTCGAGGGCGGCAATCTGACGGTCCGCATCGGTGACCGGACGCTCGCCGTCAGCCGCCGCAACGCCCGCGACCTGCGCGACCTGCTCACCGGCCGCGCCACGGGCCGGGCACGCTGAGCGCGCGTCCTCAACTCCCGCGCCGGGGTGTTAGGTTGGCCCCATGGACGCAGGTCACCTCGCCCGGGCGGAGACGGACGGTCCCCCGGCGCCCCCCACGCGGCACGGCACGTTCTCCGTCGGCATGGACTTCACGGTGCCCCGCGCCGAGGTCTTCCGCGGCTTCGCCGAACCCTCCCTGCGCGCCCGCTGGTTCCGGCTCCCCGGCCCCTCCGGCACCGCCGGACACGAGCTGGACTTCCGGGTCGGCGGCGGCGAGAGCGCCCACAACGTCTTCGTCTCCGGCGACACCGAGGAGCGCCTCGCCTACCGCTCCCGCTTCCTGGACATCCTCCCCGACACCCGGATCGTGTACGTCTACGAGGCCGAGGTCGACGGCGCCCGCCGCTGGATCTCCCTCGTCACCGTCGAACTCTCCGACGAGGGCGCCGGCTGCCGTCTGACCTGGACCGAGCAGTACACCTGGCTCGTGCCCACCGGGGACGGCGAACAGGACGCCGCCCATCTGCGCGGCGGCACCCGCCTGCTGCTCAACGGCCTGTCCACGGTGGTGAACCCGGACCGCCACCTCGGCCTCGCCCACCGCCCGGCGCCGTAGCGGCGGCGCCGGCTCACAGCCGCACGCGCAGATGGCGGGGGCCGCGCAGCATGGCGTTCTGCCGGTACGGCGGCGGGTCCTCGACCAGCCGGGCCGTCTCGAGCCGGGGCAGCAGCGCACCCAGCGCGGTCTGGGCCTCGATACGGGCGAGCGGTGCGCCGTAGCACAGGTGGATGCCGCTGCCGAAGCCCAGGTGCTCGTTGTCCGGGCGGTCGGGCACGAACCGGTCCGGCTCGGAAAAGCGCCGCGGGTCGCGGTTGCCGGAGGCCAGCGCCAGCATCACGGAGGTGCCCGCGGGGATCGTGGTGCCGGCCACCTCGACGTCCACCAGGGGCACCCGCTCGCGCAGGTGGACCGGCGGCTCGTAGCGCAGCAACTCCTCCACCGCGCGCGGCAGCAGACCCGGCTCCCGGCGCAGCCGCTGGAGGACCTCCGGCCCGCGCAGCAGGGTCAGCACCCCGTTGGTGATCAGGTTCACCGTGGTCTCGTGCCCCGCGATGAGCAACAGCGAGGCGGTCACCGTGAGTTCCCGCGGGGTGAGCCGCAGCGACGGATCGGGCTCGTTGACGAAGGCGGAGAGCATGTCGTCCGTCGGTTGTCCGCGCCGCCGCTCGGCCAGGTCCAGCAGGTACTCCCGCAATTCGGCCCCGGCTTGGTCACCGGCCCGCTCCACCTCGGTGGTGTCCTCGCCCGGCCGGATGTCGGCGGTCGCCACCAGGGCGTCGGACCAGGCCCGGAACCGCGGCTCGTCCTCGCGCGGCACGCCGAGCAGCCGGCAGATCACGATGACGGGCAGCGGGTAGGCGAAGTCGTCCACGATGTCGACCGGCCGGTCCGCGGGCAGGTCCGCCAGCAACTCCTCGGTGATCCGGGCGATCTCCCCGCGCATGGCGTCGACCCGGTGCGGGCTGTGCGGCGGGCCGAACGGCCGCATGGCCAGGGTGCGCAGCCGGTGGTGCTCGGGGTCGTCGAGCCGCAGGAACGACGCCTCCCGCGTCCCCTCGTACGGTGCCGGCGCGGTGCGGGACCGCTCGTCGGCGCTGATCCGGGGGTCGTGCAGCAGTGCGGCGATCTCGTGGTAGCCGCCGACCAGGAAACCGCCGTCGTCCTGCCGCACCACCGGCCCCGCCGCGCGCAGCTCCGCGTACAGCGGATAGGGGTCGGGGCGGCTCGTGTAGTCGGTGATCCGGGCCAGCAGGGTGCCGGGGTCCATGGCGGCTCCTCGTGGTCGGGCGGGACGCGGGTCAGCCGGTCGGCCGCACCACCATCAGCCGGCGGTCGGGCAGATGACCGGTGAGCGCCACGACGGGTTCGTGGGACAGCCCCCTGGGGTCCGGCACGTCCGAGGGGACCGGGATCTCGGCCGTCAGCGCGCGGTCCGCCGCGCCGGGCGGGGGCGGGAACGGGGCGGCGGTCTCGATCAGGTGCCGGTAGTAGTCGACCGACTTGGCCATGTCGACGGTGACCGCGGCGGTGATCCGCCCCCGGTAGCCGTAGGCCATCGCCAGCCGGCCCGCCTCCAGCGAGCCCTGGGCGATGACGACGTGGTCGGAGTAGGTCGGCACGCCCACCGACTTGATGTTCCGCCCGAACTGGGTGGACCAGAACACCGGAAGGGACAGGTGCGGTCGGCGCAGCGGTCCGGGACTGACCATGTTGTGGGCCGCCACCTCGGCCTGGGCGACCGCGTTCCCCCAGTGCTCCAGCGAGAGCATCTGGTAGCCGAACAGCGGGTGCGGGAACCGGGAGACGTCCCCGGCCACGAAGATGTCGTCGGTGACGATCCCGTATCGGGTGAAGGCCCGGCAGCCCGCGTCGCAGGCGATCCCGCGCGGACCCGCCGCCAGCCCCGACTCCGCCAGCCACTCCACATTGCGCACCGCGCCCAGCGCCACCACGCACAGGTCCGCCTCGACGCGGGTCCCGTCGGACAGGTCCGCCCCGGTGAACCGGCCGGCGCCGTCGCCGAGCAGCGCGGTCACCGTCACCCCGCAGCGCAGGTCCACGCCGTGCTCGCGGTGCATCAGGGCGGCGAGCCGCGACAGCGTCCCGCCGAACGCG
>NZ_JACBWZ010000272.1 GCF_013870595.1 Streptomyces sp. WELS2
AAGCAGGTCTCCCGGCAGCTCGCACGCGTTGTACAGCCGTCCCCCGCCGCCGAACAGCGCCTCGCTCAGCACCAGCTCGACGCAGGCCAAGGACACCCGGTCCATGAACGGCACCCAGCCGTGCCGCGCCTGGACGAACACTGGGGGATCGTCTTGGACAAGGTCGGTAAGGCGCACACCCCAGAAGGCGCAGCCCTGGTTCTCGCTGCGGAATACGAGGACCCCGCCGCACTCCTCATGCACGAACATCTCGTGAGGCGGCAGCAGGGGGTCCTGGTTGGCGACCAGGTCGGTCCGGGCTCCGGCGAGCGTATAGAACTCGTGCAGCGCAGCCGGCAGCGAGCAGCCGAGAACCGCCTCCGCCTGCGCCAGTTCCGCCCCGGGCGTGCCGTCGTCCTCGGTCAGCGGATCGCCCCAAGCACCAGCAAAACTGCGGATGAACGCCCAGGCCCGCTCCCGATCGGAAATCCCGCCGGCCAGGGCCTCGGCCACGTCGAAGCTGCCACTCATGCCACGCAAGGTATCGGAAGCCTGAGCCGCAACACCAAGAAGCCATCGGCCACCCATGGGAGAGCGACGCTCCAGGAACGGTCGGCAGCCCACCGGAGCGGCCGGCATGGATCCGACGATCGCCATCCCTCGACGACCACTTTCCAGATCGTGTTACGAACAGGGGGTCGAGCCGGCGACGCAGATCTCGGACGATCAGAAGATCAGCCGGCTCCCCAACTTCCGCCGCCGGGCCTCCGACGTGAGCACGAACAAGGAGCTCGTGGGGTTCCGGGACACCACGAAGATCGTCTCGGACTTCACCTACAAGCACGTACCCGGCAACCAGTACAGCATCGGCCACACCGGCAACTTCCTGCTCGGCGGCCCGACGGAGCACAACTACGCAGAACTGTTCGCGGCGGTGCGGACTCACACCGACCTGGACGACGAGGAGTTGGCCGCCCGGTTCGTCCGCGCCCTGTCCGACCCGGGCGACGCCTTCGTGGGGGTGACGCCCGAGAGCCGGAAGTACTGCGCGAAGGCCGTGGCCGTCATCCAGGGCGCCGAGTTCCGCCGGGCCGCGGCCGACCCGACCGTCGCCATCGCGGCCTTCAACCAGGTGATCACGTCGGGGCTCACCTTGGAGGAGGCGTTTTCGCAGCACGCGATCTTCGCCCCGGCCGGTGGATCGGCAGAGTCCCAGTTCCACCGCAAGGAGGTGCCCGACACGCCGGAGCTGCGCGAGCGTGCGCTGAAGGAGTACGACTCGCTCGCCCGGCTGGTGAGCGACAACGGCTTCGCCACAGACACCGAGGAGCACTTCCTCGAGGGCTGCCAGTACGTGGCGCAGGCCAACACGGACGCGTTCAAGGAGACGTTCAGCTACAGCATGGAAGGCTGAGACTCACGCACCATCCGTACGACCACCGGCGCCGCCGATCCGAGCCTTCTCGCCTACGGCAGACACACGCCGGGGCGCTTGGACGGCGGGTGCCGCCGGATGGCGTTCGCCGCGTCGGCGAGCGCGAGGCGACCGCCCGTCAGCTCGAACCCGCGGCCCAGCTGTAACGGCGGCCCCCGCCACTGGGAGGTGCGACGGCCGGCGCTCGAGAACGCGGACACCTCTTCCCAGCCCTCCTCGGGCCCGGGTGAAGCAGGTACGCGGCGAGCGGGGTGAGGCAGGCTTCCAGGACGGCGTCGAACAGCTGTGGCGGCACGGTCGGGACCGACGCTGCGCCCTTGGCGCGGCTGTACCAGTCGGGATCCCCGTCCCGGATGACCTGCTCCGCCTCATGCTGGGGGAGGCGGGGCAAGAGCGCGATGGCCGCATCGACCTGGCCGGGGTGTCGTGCCAGCGCGGAGATCAGCCCGGCCCCGGCCCGGCGGTGCCGCAGGATGCGGGCACGCCGGCGGCGGTCACGGTGCCGTCGGCTGCCAGGGCGGCCAGCGTCTTGTCGTCGGCGTGCACCAGGAGCCGGCTGCGCAGCCGCTTGGCAGGGGTCCGGGCCAGCAGCGCGGGCAGCGCGGCCTCGAGGGCTTCCTCCCGCCACCGATCGGCCTGGCGTCGAAACCGTTAACCTTGACACAAGGTACACGCATCGGATTTCCCGATTCCTCCCGGCAGTGAAGCAAAAGGTCCGGGCGCGCCAGGTCTTGGGCAAGGCCGGGGCGGGTCAGGCGTTGTCCGGCCAGGTCAGGCGTCGGGCGTAGTGGACCCATACGGCGATGACCATGACGACGGCCGTCATGCCGCCCAAGGTCATGACCGTCGAGGGCGAGCTGGCGTCGACGACGATTCCGCCGGTCAGAGCACCGAGGGAGATCGTGGCCTGGAACGACGCGGTGAACACGACTGAGGCGGCCTCGGGGGTGTCGGGACTCGCCTTGGTGAACCACGTCTGGGAGGAGACGGGTACCGCCCCGTACGCCACGCCCCAGACGATCAGGAGGGCGACCGCTCCGGCTTTCCATTGACCCAGGACGGGCAGGAGCAGGGTGGCGGCGGCGATCATGCCGGCGGCGGTGCCGAAGGTGGCCCGCGGGTGGCGTGCGACCAGGGAGCCGCCCAGGAAGTTGCCGAGAATGCCCGCCACGCCGTAGATGAGCAGGAAGACGGTGATGAGCCCGGAGCCCGCGTCGGTGACCTGCTCGAGGAACGGGGTGACGTAGGTGTACGTACCGAAGTGCGCCAGCACCACCAGAACGGTCAGCAGGAGGGCGAAGCGCGTGGATACGCGGTGGAGCATGCCCCGCAGGACGCCCAGGCGGATGGTCTGCTGCGGTGGCAGGGGCGGTGTGACGATCAGCAGCATGATCAGGACGCCGACGGTGAGGCCGCCCATGGCGATGAACGCGGTACGCCATCCGGCCAGGTCGCCGATGAATGTGCCGGCCGGTACGCCGAGTACGGAACCCAGGGGCACCGCGGAGAAGATCACCGCGGTGGCTCGGCCGACGGATGCGGCGGGGACTAGGCGTTCGGCCAGTGAGGCGCCGATGGGCCAGAAGCCGCCGATGACGATGCCGACGATGACGCGGGAGACCAGGACCAGCCAGTAGTCGGGGGCTGCCGCTGCCAGGAGGTTCGCCGCGGCGAGCAGGACCATGAAGGCGCACAGCATCAGGCGGCGGTCGATCCGCGCGGTCGCGACGGTGACGACGGGTGCGGCGATCGCCGCGAGGAAGCCGGGCATGGTCATCATCAGTCCGGCCATGCCGTCGGAGATGGTGAAGCTCGCACCGATCTTGGTCAGAAGCCCGATGGGGAGGATTTCCGTGGTGACGATGGAAAAGATGCCCAGCATCACCGCGACGACGGCCAGCCATCCGATCACCGGGGAGTGGTGTGGTGAATTGGCCCCGCCAGGAGCGCGCGTGGTGGCGGTGGTGGATGCAGCCATGACTTCCGTCCTGTGATGAGTGTGCTGTTGCCTGATCAGTGCAGCAGGAGCGGCGGGGCGAGGGCTGGCAGTTCTGCGACATGAGCGCCGTCGCGAAGGGTGGCGTCGCGAATCCGCTCATCGGCGTCCCCGCGGTCGTCGCAGGTAACCGGTTCAGTAAGGGGGGTTCTACGGCGGGAATCCGGCGCCGCTCAGTTCATGCGCGACTTGGGCCAGTTCCCTCTGCGACGCACGCGCATCGCCGTCCATATGTGCGCTGTGGACGTACTCGCGTGCGACTTCGGCGCCGTGACGTTTCCCTCTGCCTACAGGCGCGCTGTGGCCTTCTGGTCACATGAGCGATCACGAGCAGCAGCAACCGTCCCCGCGCCGCGGCAAGGCCCTGGAGGCCCTCGCGCGGGCGGAGCGGAAGGTGTTCACCCGGGGCGGGCATGGAACTGCGGCATCTGCGCTATTTCGTCGTGGTCGCCGAAGAGCTGCATTTCGGCCGCGCGGCGCAGCGGCTGCACGTTGCCCAGCCCGGGCTCAGCCGGCAGATCAGGGCACTCGAACGGGTGTTGGCCGTCGAGCTGTTCACGCACAACCGGCGCGGTGTGACGCCGGCCGACGCCGGAACGGCGCTGCTGCCCGCCGCGAAGGACATCCTCGCCCGCGCCCGCCGCCATGGAACCGGCCCGCCATCACGGCACCGGGGAGGCCGGACGCCTGACCCTCAGTCTCACCCGGTCCGCGCCGCGCGGCGTCGTCACCGAACTCGTGGACTCGTTCCGCGCCGCCAACCCGGCCGTGAGGGTATGGGTGACCAGCGGGTTCACCGCACGTGACGAACAGCGACTGCGGGAGCGCTCGATCGACGCGGCGTTCCTGCGGATGCTGAACGACCCGCGCGATGACCTGGCCGGCCGCACGGTCGGCGACGAGGCCATCGTGGCGGCCGTCCCCAGTACCGACCAGCTGGCCCGCAAGCGCCGCCTGAGCCGCGCCGACGTGACCGGCCGCCCGCTGGTGTGGTGGCCGCGCGAGCACGGCCCGCGCATGTGGGACCGGATGCTCGATCAGGTGTTCGGCGAAGGCGTTCGCCCGCCCGTCGCTCACTGGGAGCCCGAGGAGGAGCACATGCTGGCAACCCCAATCCGGCACTGCGCCGCTTCCTGGAACACACCTCCGGCCACTGACCTTGGCCGTGCTCCTCTTCCAGGTCCTGACCGAACGCGAGGAGAAGAACAGCGTTGCGAACGCCTCGAACGAGTCGTTCGGCGGCTGGACGAAGACGTTCACGGATCCGCGGCTGTGCGCGGCCGTCGTCGACCGGCTCACGTCCAACGGCACCATCATCGAGACCGGCACCGACTCCTGCCGCCTCGCGAGCACACGAGCACGAGCCGAGGAGCCGGCGAAGGCTGGCTGACTCTTGCCGCTGCCTGCCTCGACGGCCAGCCGCCGCGACGGACGGCTGGCCGTCCCGTGTCGGCGTGCGAGTCAACGCGCACCCCCGAGTACAGCTGACGTGCACGACTTCACGCGGATTGACGCTGAGACGGGCGGAGACAGGTGTGACGCTTCAGCCGACCGCGGTCCGATCACCGGGCTCGGCGAGACCCATGAGAACGGCCCGGCCGGGCACCGTGATGTTCCATGCCCAGCGTCCTGGCGTGGAGTGCGTGCGGCATCTGCTTCTGCCTGCCGACGCAAAGGGGGCACCTGTCGCCAGGCGGCCCTTCACGGATCCGTCCGCAAGGTCAGACGTCGGGTGTGTCAGAGCCGTCTCGTGGTGAACAGGGTGGTCCCGTGCACCGCGTCCACTTCCTTCCGATCGGTCTCGGTGAACCCGACCTTGGCCAGCACTCTGCGAGAAGCGGTGTTCCAGTCCCAGACGGTGGCCCACAGACGTTCG
This sequence comes from Streptomyces sp. WELS2, assembly GCF_013870595.1. Taxonomy (GTDB): domain Bacteria; phylum Actinomycetota; class Actinomycetes; order Streptomycetales; family Streptomycetaceae; genus Streptomyces. The sequence goes on from NZ_JACBWZ010000272.1 coordinate 5,287, forward strand.
TACCCAGACGATCGCGCCCATTCCAGAACCGCCAACGAGGCCTCGGTCGCGTATCCCTGACGCCAAACTCGGCGTAGCAGCTCGAATGCAAGTTCCGGTTCCCCTACCGCTCCTCGCCCGCTGTCGACGAGCCCGCAATAGCCGATGACGTCCCGAGACGCCTTCCGTTCGACCGCCAGCAACCCGGTCGACCCCACCTTGTTGGTGCGGATCGAATCCTCGAGTTCCGCGACCGTAGGGTGTCCGTCCGCGTCGATTCGGCGGTGCGGCGGCACTCGTGGATCACGTTCGGTCCACAGTTCACGCTGGACGGCAGCCTCGTCTACCCGCCAAGGTCTGAGCAGCAGCCGACTCGTCTCGAGTAGAACCTCGCTGCCCGGCGCGCCAACAGTCATGACAGCAACCATCCCACGGGCGAGCGAGCTGCCGTGCCACGGGGGCACGGCGCCGATCGTAGACGCTCGATATGCGGGACAACCGAGATCCATCCCTGGGTGTCAAACGCTGTCCCCAGACATCAACGAAGCCCAAGCACAGCCCCTCCAGCCCGGCCGCCGTCCACTCCAGCGCGACGAGGCATCGCGGTCACGGCGGGGGAAGCTCCGGACGCACCGGTCACGGGCGCGGCCCGATCAGCCGTTGCCCGGCACGTACTGAGATCGCCGTCGCCGGGCAGGAGTCCGCGGCGTCCAGCGCACGTTCGTCCTCGGGGATGTCCGCGGCGAGCGGCTCCGCCCGGCCCTCGTCGTCCAGCCGGTACAGCTCGGGTGCGATACCGGCGCACATGCCCGACCCCATGCACAGCGTGCGGTCCACCCCGGTCGTCCAGGACACCGCCCTCACCACCCCACCGGCATCTCGCGCGGACCACGGACCAGCATCTGGTCCTTCCACCGCACGTCGCCCGCGAGACGCAGACGGGGGAAGCGTTCGAGCAGGGCCCCCAGAGCCTCCTGGAGCTCCAGCCTGGCGAGCGGTGCGCCCAGACAGTGGTGCACCCCGTGCCCGAACCCGAGATGCTGGACGCCGGTCCGGGTGATGTCGAGCCGGCCGGGGTCCGTGAACTTCAGCGCGTCGCGGTTGGCGGCGCCGATGGCGACCAGGACGGGCTCACCGGCACGGACGAGGGTACCGCCGACCTCCACGTCCTCGGTGGCGTACCTGGGGAAGCTCGCGCCGCTGCCCAGGGGCACGAAGCGCATGAGTTCCTCGACCGCGCCGTGCAGCAGCTCGGGGCTCTTGCGGAGTATCGCCATCTGCTCGGGGTGGTCGAGCAGCGTGTGCACGAAGTTGGGGATCTGTGTGGCCGTCGTCTCGTGACCGGCGATGAGGATGCCGTCGCACAGATCGACCAGTTCCAGTTCGCTCAGCCTGTCACCGGTGTCACGCGCCTCGATCAGGCCCGTCATCAGGTCGGGCCGCGGGTTGCGCCGGTGGTCCGCCACCAGTCCGGTCATGTAGGCCCGCAGTTCCTGCCTGTTGCGTTCTGACTCCGCAGCCGTCAGGGAGCTGGTGGAGAGCGCCGCGTCGCTCCAGGCGCGAAATCTGGGGCGGTCCTCCTCCGGCACTCCCAGCATGCGGCAGATGACGGCGACCGGGATCGGCAGCGCGTAGTGCTCCACGAGGTCGGCGGGCTGCCCCATGGCCTCCATCTCGTCGAGCAGCCGGTGCGCCAGATCCCGGACCGCCGGACGCAGTTTCTCCACTTGGTGCACGGTGAACGCCTTCGCCACCAGCGTGCGCAGCCGCGTGTGCCCGGGCGGGTCCATGCTGAGGATGCCGCTGTCCTGGCTGCCCTCCGAATGACGTGGTGCGTCGTGCCGCAGCGCCTCCGCCCTGCTGAAGCGGCGGTCACCCAGAACCAGGCGCGCGTCGGCATACCGGGTGGCCAGCCAGGCGGGCTCCCCGTATGCCAGACGCACGCGTATCAGGCCCGGTTCCTCCAGCGCCGCCTGGTACGCGTCCGCCAGGCTCAGCCCGTCGGGCGCGTTGAACGGATAGGGGACGGGCTGCTCGGCCGTGACCGTCATGGCGTGACCTCCCGGTCGCTCGGTGGATGTCACTCGATGATCACGGCCGCTCACCGGCGTCGGCAACAGGGCTTTGTCAGCCACCGGACGGCCCCCCGTGGCAGCGCCACCGGACGTGG
>NZ_JACBWZ010000273.1 GCF_013870595.1 Streptomyces sp. WELS2
GTCCTGGTTCGGCGCCGGCTCCGGCCACGCCTGGCTCGGTGATCCCGAGTCGGCCAACACCTCCCTGGCCGGGGTCTCCGTCTGGCGGTTCACCGGACTGAACTTCGTGCTGTTCCTCGGCGCGATCCAGTCGATCCCGGCGGAACTGTACGAGGCCGCCCAGCTCGACGGGGCCTCGCGCTGGCAGCAGTTCCGGCACATCATCGCCCCGAGCATCCGGCCGGTGGTCAGCCTGAGCGTCATCCTGGCGGTCTCCGGCTCGCTGTCGGTGTTCGAGATCCCCTACATCATGACCGGCGGCGCGACCGGCACGACGACGTTCGTCATCCAGACGGTCAAGCTCGCCTTCCAGTTCAACAAGACCGGTCTGGCCTCGGCCGCCGCCGTCGTCCTGCTCCTGATCATCGTGCTGATCACCTGGATCCAGCGCCGCCTCGTGCCCGACGAGAAGGTGGACCTCGTATGACCACGCCCCCGCCCGCCCGCCGCCGGATCGGCCCCGCGCTGACGTATCTGTCGCTGATCGTCGCCTCGCTGGTGGTGCTGGTCCCGCTCGCCGTCGTCTTCCTGACCTCGCTGAAGACCTCCCGGGAGGTCGCGGACGGCGGTGCGCTGTCGCTGCCGGGCGACTGGCTGAACTTCGGCAACTACGTGACGGCGTTCAAGGACGGCAAGATGCTGTCCGCCTTCGTCAACACGGCCGTCATCCTGCTGTTCTCCATCACCGGCACGGTGCTCATCGGGTCGATGACCGCGTACGCCATCGACCGTTTCCACTTCCGGCTGAAGAAGCCGGTCATGGCGCTGTTCCTGATCGCCACCCTGGTGCCCGGGGTCACCACCCAGGTGGCGACCTTCCAAGTGGTCAACAGCTTCGGGCTGTTCAACACCATCTGGGCGCCCATCCTGCTCTACATGGGCACGGACATCGTCTCGATCTACATCTTCCTGCAGTTCATCCGCGGCATCCCGGTGTCGCTGGACGAGGCGGCGCGCCTGGACGGGGCCAACTCCCTCACCATCTACTGGAAGATCATCCTGCCCCTGCTGAAACCGGCGATCGCCACGGTCGTCATCATCAAGGGGATCACCGTGTACAACGACTTCTACATCCCCTTCCTGTACATGCCGTCCGAGGACCTCGGCACCATCTCCACCGCCCTGTTCCGCTTCAAGGGCCCGTTCGGCGCGCACTGGGAGGACATCTCGGCCGGCACGATCCTGGTCATCGTGCCGACCCTCGTCGTCTTCCTGTTCCTCCAGCGCTACATCTACAACGGCTTCGCCCAGGGCGCGACCAAGTGATCCGCGCCGCGGGGGCGGTGGCGGGCTCAGAGTTCGTTGGCGACGTACTTGCGCAGCCAGTCGCGGAAGTCCGGGCCCAGGTCCTCGCGTTCGCAGGCGAGACGGACCACGGCCCGCAGATAGGCGCCGCGGTCCCCGGTGTCGTAGCGGCGGCCGCGGAAGACCACGCCGTGGACGGGTCCGCCGGGGGCCGCGCCGGAGGCCACTGCCCGCAGGGCGTCGGTGAGCTGGATCTCCCCACCCTGGCCGGCCGGGGTGGTCCGCAGGACGTCGAAGATCTCCGGCGACAGGACGTAGCGCCCGATCACCGCGAGGTTGGACGGCGCGGTTCCCGGGGCCGGTTTCTCCACGAGCCCGGCGATGCGGGGCACGTCGGGGGTGCCTCCGGGGGCCGGCGAGGCGCAGCCGTAGCGGCCGATGTCCTCGTCGGGGACCTCCATCAGGGCCACCACGCAGCCGCCGTGCCGCTCCCGCACGTCGAGCATGGTGCCGAGGAGGGGGTCGCGGGGGTCGATGAGGTCGTCGCCGAGCAGGACCGCGAAGGGCTCGTCGCCGACGTGGTCCGCCGCGCAGAGCACGGCGTGGCCGAGGCCGAGCGGATCGCCCTGCCGGACGTAGTGCACGGTGGCGAGGTCGTCCGAGGCGGTGACGGCGGCCAGCCGCCGCTCGTCGCCCTTGCGCCGGAGCGCGGTGACCAGTTCGTGGTTGCGGTCGAAGTGGTCCTCCAGGGCCCGCTTGTTCCGTCCGGTGATCATCAGTACGTCGTCCAGTCCGGCGCCGGCGGCCTCCTCGACGACGTACTGGATGGCCGGGGTGTCCACGACCGGCAGCATCTCCTTGGGAGTCGCCTTGGTCGCGGGGAGGAAGCGGGTGCCGAGGCCGGCCGCCGGGATGACGGCCTTACGGACGCGGCTCATCGGTCCTCCCCGGTGCGGTTGCGGTGCAGCACGATCCTGGCGTCCTTGGCCACGTAGTAGTTGTCGACGGCGTAGGAGATGGTGGCGAAGTCGATCCGGCCCTCGCCGTCGAAGTCGCCGAGGGCGATCCGGGCCACGGACTCGTCGGCGACCCGCCACTTGGTCCACACCCCGGCCCGGGCGTCGAGGGCCTTGTAGTAGAAGACACCCTGCCAGGGCCAGGGGCCGCGCAGAGCCACCAGGAACTCGTCGTCGCCGTCGCCGTCGAAGTCGGCGCAGACGATCTGGTGTCCGGGGCCTTCGCCGTTCTCGTTGGGGTCCCCGAACACGTCGAGGATCGTGCGGGTCCAGGTGTGGGTGCCGCCCGGCTCGGGCCGCTTGGTGTAGACGGCGACGGTGTTGCCGTGGAAGGGCTCGACCGCGGCGACGTAGGCCAGGGGGTCGTCGCCCAGGCGTCCGGCGTTCAGGTCGCCGCTGCCGCGGAAGCCGGTCCGCTCGAACTGGCCGCGCTCCCCGGTACCGATCAGGACCCGTTCCCACTGGGCGCGTTCCTCGTCCCAGTACAGCCAGGTCACGCCCTCGTCGGAGGCCAGCAGAAGGCTGTCGCGGTCGCTGCCGGGGATGAGTCCCTTCTTCTTCTCCGCCCCGTGGATCATGCGGAAGTGCCGGTCGTCGATGACGGTCATGGGCCACTCGGCGGCGCTGTGCACGTCGTCGGGCTGGGTGAACATCACGACCGGGAGGACGGCGTGGACGTCCTCGACCGCCACGATGGGCAGTCCGATGATCTCCAGGCGCTCGCGCTGCGTGAAGTAGCCGGCGCGCAGCCGGTGCATGCCCACGGCCCGCCCCACGTAGTGGCGTTTCCAGCGCGAGGGGTCCTTGTCCGGCTGGCCCGGGTTCTCCAGCCAGCTGATCTTCCCGCCCTCCGGGTCGGGGTCCACGATGGTGCCGATGGGGCCGTACAACTCGTGGCACACGATGATGTCGGCGACGCCGTTGCCGCTGATGTCGGCGAAGTCGGCGCCCACCGGCATGTGGATCCCGTCGGCGGCCAGCCGGCGCTCCCAGGTCCCGTCGTTGCGGTACCAGTAGATCTCGCCCAGGCGCAGGCCGTAGCCGAACAGGTCGACGCGGCCGTCGCCGTCGAGGTCGGTGGCCTCCAGCCAGTAGCCGTCCCGCAGTTGGTCGGCGACGGTCTCGGAGTCGAAGCGGGGGATGCGCACCATCGGGCTGTCCGTGTGGTCTGTCACGGCGTCACTCTCCTGGATGTCGCGGGCGGTGGTGTTCCTCGGGCTCGGTGGAACGTGCGGGCGGCCGGTCAGCAGGGGTGGTACTCCAGGGCCAGCCAGACGCAGTCGGTGTCCGACCAGTAGCGGTGCCAGGGGTAGTGCCAGGCTCCGGTGGCGTCGTGGGCGCAGAACGGCGCGTGGGTCGCGCCCGGTTCCAGCGCGAGGTCCTGGTAGCGGGTGGCGGCGTCCTGGGCGTGGAACTTCTGCATGCGTCCGCGCCCCGCGATCTGGGTGTGGACCTCCAGGAACTCGTGCTTGCGGTGGATGTGGCAGTCGGTGCCCGGGGGCGCGTACCAGAGATTGGCCTGGAGGCGCAGCGGGACGGCGGTGCGGGCGGCGCTCGGGGTGCCCAGCAGCTCCGGCGGGAGCGTCACGGTGCCGAGCTGTTCCACGGGGGAGCGCCACAGGGGGGTGTGCGCGGGGAAGGGGGCGCCCTCGCCGGCGCCGGCGGCCAGCGACGGGTCGTCGCCGATGCGCAGCCATCCTTCCCGGGTGCCGAGCTCCGTGAGGTCTTCCTGTTCCCAGCCGGTGAACAGCAGCAGCGGGCCCGGGTGGCGGAGCGTCACCCGGTTCAGCACGGCCGACCGCAGGGCGGGGACCAGGGAGGGCTGGGCGGTGCCGAGGTCCAGCGGGAGGGCCGTGGGGTTCACGACCAGGGTCTCCTCGCGCAGGGGGATCTCGTCGCCGGGCGCGGTGAGCCGGACGCGCAGGGTAGGGGTGGAGAAAGCGAGCACCGTCTCGGTGAGTGCCATGGGTGTCCTTCGTCAGTGGCTGTGGCTCCCCGTCCGGGAGCGCGCGGGTCCGGGTCAGCCGGCGAGCTGGGCCATGCCGGATCCGAAGTGCCCGGTCACCAGGGCGGATTCGGGCGCGAAGAGGGACGGCGCCGGGCCGAGGCCGAAGTAGTGGGCGAGAGCTCCGACGGTGCGCTCGGCGGCGTAGCCGTCGCCGTACGGATTGACCGCGCGGGCCATGGCGGTGTAGGCGGCGCTGTCGTCCAGCAGGGAGGCGGCGGCCTCGACGATGCCCTCGGTGGTCTTGCCGACGAGCCGGGCCGCTCCCGTCTCGATGGTCTCCACCCGCTCGGTGACGTCGGCCAGCACCAGGGTGGGGGTGCCGAGCGCCGGGCCCTCCTCCTGGGCGCCGCTGCTGTCCGAGATGATCATGTCGGCGCGGTCGAGCAGCCGGCAGAAGGAGAGGTACGGCAGGGGGTCGGTGACGGTGATGTCCGGGTGACCGGCGACCACGGGCAGGATCGCCTCGCGTACGGCCGGGTTGCGGTGCAGCGGGATGACGACGCGTACGTCACCGCGGTCGGCGAGCCGTCGCCAGGCGTGGGCGATGTCGCTCAGCTGGGGCCAGGCGTCCCGGCGGTGGGCGGAGGCCAGGATGACCCGGCGGCTCTCCTGTTCCAGGTCCTCGAGTTCGGGGCGTCCCCAGTCGGCCGCGTGCCGGGCGCCCCACTGGAGGGCGTCGATGACGGTGTTGCCGGTGACCACGATGTCGCGGGCGGGGACGCCCTCCTTCAGCAGGTGGTCGCGGTTGCCCCAGGTCGGTGCCAGGTGCAGGTCGGCGACCCGGGCGACGAGCCGGCGGTTGCCCTCCTCGGGGAAGGGCGAGGACAGCGTGCCGCTGCGCAGTCCGGCCTCGACGTGCACCACGGGTATGCGGTGGTGGAAGGCGGACAGCGCGCCCGCCAGGGTGGTCGCGGTGTCCCCGTGGACGAGGACGGCGTCCGGGCGTTCCTCGGGCAGGTAGGTGTCGAGGCTCTCCAGGATGCGCGCGGTGGTTCCGGAGAGCGTCTGGCGCTCCCTCATCACCGCCATGTCGTGGTCCACCGACAGACCGAAGGCGGCGAGGGTCTCGTGCAGCATCTCGCGGTGCTGGCCGGTGGAGATGACGGCCGGCTCGAAGCGCGGATCGCGCTGTAACAGGCGGATCACCGGAGCGAACTTGATGGCCTCCGGACGGGTGCCCATGACAAGGGCGACTCTCTTCACGGCGGAACAGCTCCTCGAATCTTCGCCGCCGGGGCACCGTGGAGGCGGGTGCCCCAGCGCGTGGTCGTGCGGCCACTCTGTCGCACGTGGACGAGTCCGGGACGACGGCGCGGTCACTCACCGCAGCTCGGCTGTCGCTCACCGGGTGCGACTGACCGTAGCCTAGATCCCGCATCGCGGAAAGGATCAAGGTTTATACGAATGCAAATCGCACCCAGCAGAATCTTCGCGGGCGAGATACGCGTCACACCGTCGGTGTGACGCCCCCGTCCACGACGATCTCGGCGCCGGAGACGAACGCCGACGCGTCGGAGGCCAGATGTACGGCCGCCGCGGCCACCTCCTCCGGCCGGCCGAGCCGGCCCGCCGGGATGCCGTTCAGCTCGACGTACCGCTTCAGCGCGGTCTCCCGGTCGGTGCCGAACTCCTCGGCGAGCGCGTCGGCCAGGCCGCCCGGACGGTCGTAGACGGCCGTGCGGATGAAGCCGGGAGAGATCACGTTGGAGCGCACGCCCCGCGGGGTGAACTCCCTGGCCAGCGCCTTCGACAGCATGAGGACCCCGGCCTTGGCCACGCTGTAGTCCGGCAGCCTGGGGTTGGGCATGCGGGCCGCTTCCGAGGCGGTGTGCAGCAGCACACCGCTGCCCCGCTCCAGCATGTGGGGCAGGACGGCGCGGGACATCCGGACGTATCCCAGCAGGTTCAGCTCCAGGACGTCCCGCCAGGCGTCGTCCCCGACGCCGAGAAAGCCCCCCGGCCGGACCCTGGCCACACCGGCGTTGTTGTGCAGGACGTCGACGCGCCCGAAGCGGTCGAGCGCGGCCTGGGCGAGCCGCCGGGCCCCGTCGGGGTCGCGCAGATCGGCCTCGACCGGCAGCACCCGGTCGTCACCCAGGGCCGCGAGCGCTCCCGGATCGAGGTCACCGCCCACCACGTACGCCCCTTCCTCCAGGAATGCGCGGGCCGTGGCGAAACCTATTCCGCCGCCCGCGCCGGTGATGAGAACGACCTTTCCCGCGAGATTGTGTTGCACGGCTTCCTCTCTCTTCCGGTTTTTCCGGTGCCTGACGAGTGTGTGCGGGACGAGTGTTTCTCGCACACCCCGGTTCTTGTCCAGTGCGGGTTAGAGTCGCACAGCGAATTCCACCAACCCTCTGCAGAAGGAGGACGCACGCCGTGCATATCGATCTCTCGGGCCGCATCGCGCTGGTCACCGGTTCCACTGCCGGAATCGGGCTCGCCGTCGCCAGGGGTCTCCACGCCGCCGGGGCGGAAGTGGTGCTCAACGGCCGGACCGAGGAACGCCTGGACAAGGCTCTCGGCGAGTTCGGCTCCGCCGAGCGGGTCCACAAGGTGGCCGCCGACGTGGGCACCGCGGCGGGGTGCCGCGCGCTGGTGGAGGCATTTCCGGCCGTGGATATTCTGGTGAACAACGCCGGAATCTTCGGCCCGCAGCCGATTTTTGAAATCCCGGACGAGGAGTGGCAGCGCTTCTTCGACGTGAATGTGATGAGCGGCATCCGGCTGTCCCGGCACTATGTGCCGAAGATGGTGGAGCGCGGCTGGGGAAGGACCGTCTTCGTCTCCAGCGAATCCGCCGTGCAGGTGCCGCCGGAGATGGTCCACTACGGCATGACCAAAACCGCTCAGCTGACCGTGGCCCGGGGTCTGGCCGAGGCGGTCGGCGGCACCGGCGTCACGGTGAACAGCGTCCTGCCCGGACCGACCCTGAGCGAGGGGGTCGAGAAGTTCGTGCGCGAGCTGGTGGGCGATGCGGCGGGTTCGCCGGAGGAGGCGAGCCGGCTGTTCATCGAGAAGGAGCGGCCCACCTCGCTGCTCGGCCGTCTCGCCTCCTCCGAGGAGGTGGCGAACCTGGTGGTGTACCTGTGCTCCGAGCAGGCGTCGGCGACCACGGG
>NZ_JACBWZ010000274.1 GCF_013870595.1 Streptomyces sp. WELS2
GGCGCCTTCCTCTTCGTCACCGCCGCCGCCGACGAGACACTGCGGGCCCGCCTGGTGCGCGGCCTCGACCTGGCACTGCTGCCGGCCGGGACCACGCCTCCGGGCGAGCCCTTGTACGTGAGGGAATGAGCCCCCGCGCGAGGCGGCGGGGGAGGGGACGGGTCAGCCGTAGACCGGGCCGGTGTACTTCTCGCCCGGGCCCTGGCCCGGCTCGTCCGGGACGACCGACGCCTCGCGGAACGCCAGCTGGAGCGACTTCAGGCCGTCGCGCAGCGGGGCCGCGTGGAAGGAGCTGATCTCGGTGGCGCTCGCGTCCAGCAGACCGGCGAGCGCGGTGATCAGCTTGCGGGCCTCGTCCAGGTCCTTGTACTTCTCGCCCTCCTCGCTCAGCCCGAGCTTCACGGCGGCGGCGCTCATCAGGTTGACGGCGACCGTCACGATCACCTCGACGGCGGGGACCTCGGCGATGTCCCGGGTCATCGCGTCGAAGTCGGGGGACTCAGGAGGGGTGTCACTCATGCCCCACACGATAGGCCCCGCCGGGCGCGCCCCCGCCCGCGGGAGCCCGCCCCGCACGGCCCGGCCGCACGGTTTGGCACCCTCTGTGCCGACCCTGTAGTCTGGGGGAAACGACCGGCCGGACACCTGCGTGTTCGGCCCACAAGTGGAGGCTCCGATCTCCCACCTGCTCCGTCCCCCGGGACGGCGGGTCCGGTCAGGTGACCGCCATCGTTCCGTACGGGCGATGGAGTCGCCCGAAAGCGCGCCCCGCGACATCGCGGCGGTGCTCCGGATGTATTGGAGCCCCGCAAGTGATCGTCCGGGGCATTTTTGTTGCTTCGGCGCGGTTAGGTCTAACGAACACAGACGTTACGCGGCTGTCCGCCAGACCGTCGCGTGGTGCTACCGAGGAGGATCCATCAGCGCCGAGCCCCGCATCAACGACCGGATTCGCGTTCCCGAGGTGCGACTTGTCGGTCCCAGTGGCGAGCAGGTCGGCATCGTGCCGCTCGCGAAGGCACTGGAGCTTGCGCAGGAGTACGACCTGGACCTGGTCGAGGTCGCGGCGAACGCCCGTCCGCCCGTGTGCAAGCTCATGGACTACGGGAAGTTCAAGTACGAGTCGGCCATGAAGGCCCGTGAGGCGCGCAAGAACCAGGCGCACACGGTCATCAAGGAGATGAAGCTCCGGCCGAAGATCGACCCGCACGACTATGACACCAAGAAGGGTCACGTCGTCCGGTTCCTCAAGCAGGGCGACAAGGTCAAGATCACGATCATGTTCCGTGGCCGTGAGCAGTCCCGCCCCGAGCTGGGCTACCGACTGCTGCAGCGGCTCGCGGAGGACGTCCAGGACCTCGGTTTCGTCGAGTCGAACCCGAAGCAGGACGGCCGGAACATGATCATGGTCCTCGGTCCGCACAAGAAGAAGACCGAGGCGATGGCCGAGGCCCGTCAGGCCCAGGAGGCCCGCAAGGCCGAGGCGAAGGCGAACCCCGGCAAGTCGCAGAACCCTGCCGAGGCCGAAGCGCCGTCCGAGGAGCCGGCCGAGGCGTGATCCCGGGGGAATGTGCGTCCGCGCACGTCCCCGAGGATGTAACCGAAAGAAGAGAGCGACGCTCCACCGTGCCCGGTTTCACGACCGGGCACCGGAGCGCCACCGACGAGGAGATAACGGCGCTATGCCGAAGAACAAGTCGCACAGCGGTGCCAGCAAGCGCTTCAAGGTCACCGGCTCCGGCAAGGTGCTCCGTGAGCGCGCCGGCAAGCGCCACCTGCTTGAGCACAAGTCGTCCCGCGTCACGCGTCGCCTCACCGGCAACGCCGAGATGGCCCCGGGCGACGCCGCGAAGATCAAGAAGCTTCTCGGCAAGTGACGCGACGGCGCCCTGTGAGCGCCGTGCGTCTGGACCGGGACCGAATCGTTTCCGGGTCGTGTGAGGACCCCCACGACCCCGCTACAAGGAGTTAACAAGTGGCACGCGTCAAGCGGGCAGTCAACGCCCACAAGAAGCGCCGGGCGATCCTGGAGCAGGCCTCCGGCTACCGCGGTCAGCGTTCGCGCCTGTACCGCAAGGCCAAGGAGCAGGTCACCCACTCGCTGGTCTACAACTACAACGACCGCAAGAAGCGCAAGGGCGACTTCCGTCAGCTGTGGATCCAGCGCATCAACGCCGCTGCCCGCGCCAACGGCATCACCTACAACCGCTTCATCCAGGGTCTGAAGGCCGCGAACGTCGAGGTCGACCGCAAGATCCTGGCCGAGCTGGCCGTGAACGACGCGAACGCCTTCGCGGCGCTCGTCGAGGTCGCGCAGAAGGCGCTGCCGTCGGACGTCAACGCGCCCAAGGCCGCGTGACGCTGCGCTGGCTCTAGCCGACGCTCACTTCTGGACCCGCAGGCTGCATAGCTTGCGGGTCCTGGTGTTGGGGGCCTCCGGGCAGTCGTTTCGGCTGCCGGCCGGTGGGGGCTTGTCGCGCAGTTCCCCGCGCCTCTTACGGGGCGCCGCAGCCACCCCGCGTGGAAAGCAAGAGAACTCATCCGAAGGTGAAGAACAACATGCCCCCCGTCAGCCCCGAGCTGATCTCCCCCCGGTCCGCGCGTGTCTCTGCCGCCCGGCGGCTTGCCAAGCGGAACTTCCGGGGCAAGGACCGGCTGTTCCTCGCCGAGGGGCCGCAGGCCGTGCGGGAAGGCGCCGGGCACCGGGGGGCCGACGGCAGCGCCACGCTCGTGGAGCTGTTCGCCACCGTCGAGGCCGCCGAGCGGTACCCGGACATCGTGGGGCAGGCGCGGGACGCCGGCGCCCGGGTGCACCTGGCCTCCGAGGAGGTCATCGCCGAGATCTCCACCACCGTCACCCCGCAGGGCCTGGTCGGGGTCTGCCGGTTCCTGGACACCCCCTTCGAGGAGATCCTCGCCGCCCGGCCCAGGCTGGTCGCCGTCCTCGCCCACGTGCGCGACCCCGGCAACGCCGGCACCGTGCTGCGCTGCGCCGACGCCGCCGGCGCGGAGGCCGTGATCCTCACCGACGCCTCCGTGGACCTGTACAACCCCAAGGCGGTCCGGGCCTCCGTCGGCTCCCACTTCCACCTGCCCGTCGCCGTCGGCGTGCCCGTCGAGCGGGCCGTGGCCGGCCTGAAGGAGGCCGGGGTGCGGATCCTCGCCGCCGACGGAGCCGGCGACCGCGACCTGGACGAGGAGCTGGACAAGGGCACCATGGGCGGACCCACCGCCTGGGTGTTCGGCAACGAGGCGTGGGGGCTGCCCGAGGAGACCCGGGCCCTCGCCGACGCCGTCGTGCGCGTCCCCATCCACGGCAGGGCCGAGAGCCTGAACCTCGCCACCGCCGCCGCCGTATGCCTCTACGCCTCGGCCCGTGCGCAGCGTGCCTCCGGAGGGTGCCGCTCCGTCACCGAGAGCTAGTAGGGTGACCAGCGCGGGGCCCTGCGCCGTCTGAGAGGTGGGGTACGGGGATGAGTGTGGCCGGCACGAGCACCGCGCCGGAGGGACGGGACGAACGGGACACACCTGTGCCCGAGCCGGGCGGACACCGGGGCCTCGACCCGGACCGGCTGCCCGACGGCCTGGTCATCGCCGACGGACAAGGCCGCGTGACCTGCTTCAACGCCGCCGCCGGACGCATCACCGGGGTACCGCCCGCCGACGTCCTCGGACAGCCGCTGGAGAAGGCGCTGCCGTTAGAGGACCTGGAGGGGCGCCGCTGGTGGCAGCTCACCGACCCCTACGGCGGACTCGCCATCCGGGTCCGGCAGCCGGAGCGCAACCTGCTGCTGCCGGGCGGCCGGGAGGTCCTGGTCACCGCCCGGTACGTGCGCGACGAACCGCTGGGTCCGGTGCGGTCCGTGGTCGTCTCCCTCCGGGACACCGAGGCCCGCCGCCGCACCGAGCGCAGCCACGCCGAGCTGATCGCCACCGTCGCCCACGAGCTGCGCTCCCCGCTGACCTCCGTGAAGGGTTTCACCGCCACCCTGCTCGCCAAGTGGGAGCGTTTCACCGACGACCAGAAGCGGCTCATGCTGGAGACCGTCGACGCCGACGCCGACCGGGTCACCCGGCTGATCGCCGAACTGCTGGACATCTCCCGCATCGACTCCGGGCGCCTGGAGGTCCGCCGCCAGCCCGTCGACCTCAAAGCCGCCGTCTCCCGGCACATCCAGGCCTATGTGGCGGCCGGCCAGCCCGCCGAGCGGTTCCTGCTCCGCATCGAACAGCCGCTGCCCGCCCTGTGGGCCGACCCCGACAAGATCGACCAGGTACTCAGCAACCTCATCGAAAATGCCGTGCGGCACGGCGAGGGAACCGTCACCATTGGCATCACGCCCTCGGCGTCCCCGCGCGAGGGCGAGGAAACCGGCACATCGGTCACGGTGAGCGACGAAGGGCCCGGCATCCCGGAGGAGTCCATGAACCGCGTCTTCACCCGCTTCTGGCGGGGCAGCAAGCGCGGCGGCACCGGACTCGGGCTGTACATCGTCAAGGGCATCGTGGAGGCCCACGGCGGCACCATCACGGTCGGCCGCGCCCACCGCGGCGGCGCCGAGTTCCGATTTACCCTGCCCGTGGCGGCCCCGGCGTATCTCGCCTGAGGGCCCACGGGCTCTTCGCCTACCGCCACCCCGTTAGACTCGGCCTTTGGCACCTTTGTGTCCTTCGCGCGGCCCTCGCGAGTCGGTGACGGGGACCATCCGCCAGGGGGCACCTCCCAGCGTCAGCTGGGGGACAATCGGAAGCACGGGAAGAGATGTCGGCACCCAATAAGTCGTACGACCCTGTAGAGGTCGAGGCGTTGAAACCGGAAGAGATCGAGCGCATGCGGGACGAGGCGCTCGCCGCCTTCGCCGCCGCGGACTCCCTCGACGCGCTCCACGAGGCCAAGGTCGCCCACACCGGCCCCGCCTCCCCGCTGGCCCTCGCCAACCGCGAGATCGGCGCCCTGCCCCCGCACGCCAAGGCCGAGGCCGGCAAGCGCGTCGGCATGGCCCGCGGCGCCGTCAACAAGGGCCTCGCCGCCCGCCAGGCCGAGCTGGAGGCCGAGCGCGACGCCCGGGTGCTGGTCGAGGAGGACGTCGACGTCACGCTGCCGTACGACCGCGTCCCGGCCGGCGCCCGCCACCCCCTGACCACGCTCTCCGAGCGCATCGAGGACATCTTCGTCGCCATGGGCTACGAGGTCGCCGAGGGGCCGCAGGTCGAGGCGGAGTGGTTCAACTTCGACGCGCTCAACATCGGCCCGGACCACCCGGCCCGCGGCGAGGCCGACACCTTCTTCGTCCAGGGCCCCGACGGCGGTGCCGAGTCCGGCGTGGTGCTGCGCACCCACACCTCGCCCGTGCAGATCCGCTCCCTGCTCGACCGCGAACTGCCGGTCTACGTGATCTGCCCCGGCCGCGTGTACCGCACCGACGAGCTGGACGCCACCCACACCCCGGTCTTCCACCAGGTCGAGCTGCTGGCCGTGGACGAGGGCCTGACCATGGCCGACCTCAAGGGCACCCTGGACCACATGGTCCAGTCCCTGTTCGGCGAGGGCATGAAGACCCGGCTGCGCCCGAACTTCTTCCCCTTCACCGAGCCGAGCGCCGAGATGGACATGCTCTGCTACGTCTGCAAGGGCGAGTCCGTCGGCAACGCCGACCGGCCCTGCCGCACCTGCTCGTCCGAGGGCTGGATCGAGCTCGGCGGCTGCGGCATGGTCAACCCGCGGGTGCTCACCGCCTGCGGCGTCGACCCGGAGAAGTACAGCGGCTTCGCCTTCGGGTTCGGCATCGAGCGGATGCTGATGTTCCGCCACAACGTCGAAGACATGCGAGACATGGTCGAGGGTGACGTCCG
Source organism: Streptomyces sp. WELS2 (assembly GCF_013870595.1). Taxonomy (GTDB): domain Bacteria; phylum Actinomycetota; class Actinomycetes; order Streptomycetales; family Streptomycetaceae; genus Streptomyces. Next base: position 5,854 of record NZ_JACBWZ010000274.1, read on the forward strand.
GTTCACCCGGCCGTTCGGGATGGAGATCTGATGCGGGTCCCGCTTTCTTGGCTGCGGGAGTACGTCGACCTGCCGGCGACGGAGACCGGCCGCGACGTCCAGGCCAAGCTCATTTCGGCAGGCCTGGAGGTCGAGACCGTCGAACAGCTCGGCGCCGACATCAAGGGCCCGCTGGTCGTCGGCCAGGTGCTGACCATCGAGGAGCTGGAGGGCTTCAAGAAGCCGATCCGCTTCTGCACGGTCGACGTCGGCCAGACCAACGGCACCGGTGAGCCCCAGGAGATCGTCTGCGGCGCCCGCAACTTCGCGGTCGGCGACAAGGTCGTCGTGGTCCTGCCCGGCGCCACCCTGCCCGGCGGTTTCTCCATCTCCGCCCGCAAGACCTACGGCAAGGTCTCGCACGGCATGATCTGCTCCAGCGACGAGCTGGGCATGGGCGACGACGGCGCCCACGGCATCATCGTGCTGCCGCCGGAGACCGAGGTCGGCAAGGACGCCATCGAGCTGCTGGAACTGGTCGACGAGGTCCTGGACATCGCCGTCACCGCCAACCGCGGCGACTGCCTGTCCATCCGCGGCGTGGCCCGCGAGACCGCCATCGCCTACGGCCTGCCGCTGCGCGACCCGGCCCTGATCGACGTACCGGCCCCGAACGCCTTCGGCTACCCGGTGCAGGTCTCCGAGCCGTACGGCTGCGACCGCTTCACCGCCCGCACGGTCACCGGACTGCGCCCCGAGGCACGCTCCCCGATCTGGCTCCAGCGCCGGCTGCAGAAGGTCGGCATGCGCCCGATCTCGCTCGCCGTGGACATCACGAACTACGTGATGATGGAGCTGGGCCAGCCGCTGCACGCCTACGACCGCAAGCTGGTCCAGGGCACCATCGGCGTGCGCCGCGCCGAGGAGGGCGAGAAGCTCGTCACCCTCGACGGCGTCGAGCGCACCCTGCACTCCGAGGACCTGGTCATCACCGACGAGCGCGGCCCGATCGGGCTCGCCGGCGTGATGGGCGGCGCCGACACCGAGATCGCCGACCACGACGACGCGGAGAACGCGACGACCGAGGTGGTCATCGAGGCCGCCCACTTCGACGCCGTCTCCATCGCCCGTACGGCCCGCCGGCACAAGCTGCTGTCCGAGGCGTCCCGCCGCTTCGAGCGGGGCGTCGACCCGCAGGCGGCCGCCGCCGCCGCGCAGCGCACCGTGGACCTGCTGGTCCTGCTCGCGGGCGGCACGGCGGAGGCCGGCGTCACCGAGGTCATCGCGCCCTCCGCGCCGCACACCATCACCATCCCGGCCGACCACCCGGACAAGGTCGCGGGCGTCGCCTACGGCCGTGAGACGGTCGTCCGCCGCCTCCAGGAGGTCGGCTGCGACGTCTACGGACAGGACGAGCTGATCGTCACCGTCCCGTCCTGGCGGCCCGACCTGGCCGACCCGAACGACCTCGCCGAGGAGGTCATCCGCCTCGAGGGCTACGAGAACCTGCCCTCCACGCTGCCCAAGCCGCCCTCCGGCCGCGGGCTGACCGTACGCCCCCGGGGCCCGTATCCG
>NZ_JACBWZ010000275.1 GCF_013870595.1 Streptomyces sp. WELS2
GCACGAGCACGCCGCTCATGTGCCCGCGCCCAACGGTGCGCCGGAGTGTTCCCGCCACACCTGGTGGCCGGCCGGGTGCCCCATGGTGATGAAGGCGGCCGCCGCCGCCCGGCCGTTCACCGGGTCGGCCAGCGCGGCGCGCACGTCCCGGTCGAGGACGTCGAAGCCGGGGGCGGTGCCGTCGCGCTCACGCAGATGGGAGTGGCGGGAGGTGACGCCGCCCGCGTACACCAGCATGTCGCGCAGCTCGCGTTCGTCGAAGCTGCTGGCCGACACCACACGCAGCCGGTCGTCCGCCTTGATCCAGATGTCGTCCTCGGTGCGGTCGAGCAGCTCGAAGAGCTTGGTCTCGGGGATCGCGGTGAGATGGTACGAGTGCACCGACCAGGGGCGCAGCTCGTCGATGGTGAACCGCAGCGACTCGCGCAGACCGTTCATGTCGTCGCCGGGCAGCCCCACGATCAGCTCGGCCCGCCAGGGCACCCCGCGTGCGGCCAGGTGCGGCACGAACCGCATGATCTTCTCGAAGTGGTTGCCGCGCACGTGCTTGGGCACGTTGGGGTTGGTGGTCTGCAAGCCCATCAGCAGCTCGTGGATGTTGGACTCCACGAGCAGTTCCACGAACTCGTCGTCGAGGAACTCGGGGCGCATGTACGCGGTGAGGGAGATCTCGGGGGCGAGGTCGCGAAAGGCCCGCAGGATCTCCTTGCCGCGTGCCGCCTTGCCGCCGAGGATGGGGTCGATCAGGAAGATCCGGCGGATCCCGCGCTCGCGCATGTTCCGGATCTCGGCGCGCACGAAGTCGGTGTCGAAGGTGGCGAAGAACGGCAGCGTGTTGTGACCGCAGAACGAGCAGTCGTAGATGCAGCCGCGCGCCGTCTCGTACCAGGCGAAGTCGGTGTCGACCCGGTCGCCGTCGAGCATGGCGTCGAACTCGGGGGAGAACAGGGCGGCACCCTGTGGAAGGCTGCGGTCGGCGCGGTCGGGTACGGCGTACCGGTAGGCCCGGATGCGGTCGCGGGACGCCGAGTACACCGGCTGGGCGCAGTCCGCTTCGAGGGTCCGGCCGGTGAACGCGGGGTCCGCCGCCCGGCGTTCGCAGAGCCAGAGCAGGGGTTCCTCGCCCTGCCCCATGACGTGGACGGTCTCCTGCGGCCACCGGGAGTAGTCCATCGCCCGGGTCTCCGGGCCGCCGCACACCACCAACGGGGCGCCGGCGCCGGCGCAGAGCCGCTCGGCGAGGTGTCCGGCCCGTTCCAGGGTCCAGAGGTACGCGGGCACCCCGACCACGTCGAAGCCCTCGGCGAGGAGGGCCGCTGCCGCCGCGGGGGCCGAGTAGCCGCGTTCGTCGAACGCGCGCAGCCGTACCTCCCACTCGGGGTGGGCGGTGCGCAGGTAGGCGCCCAGCCGCATCGCCCCCAGGGAGTGGGTGATCGGGTACTCGTCGAAGCGCAGTGAGTCGAAGTAGCTGACGATCGCCACCTTCATGCCCTCATCCCCCTCACAGCGAGTGCCGGACCGCGATCTCACGGAACGAGGACAGCTCGTCCGGGGCGGCCGTGGGGGCGGGCAGGGCCTTGTCCGGATGGCGGGCCAGGTAGTCCCTCGTGCACAGCGGGTCCTTGACGGCGCCGAACTCGCCCGTGGTCCGCTCGGGGTCGAAGCGCCCGATCTGTACGATGCGCCGGGTCGTCGAACCCGAGCGGCAGGAGCTGTGCAGGCCACAGTCCGTGCAGCCGGCGGGCTTGCGCAGTTCCCGGCGGAAGTCCTCCAGCCGGCCCGAGCCGTTCCAGAAGTCGCGTAGGCCGGTGAACTCGGAGTCGATGTTGCCGAGTTTGCGCGGGTGCATCAGGCAGGGGGTGACACTGCCGTCGGGGTTGAGCGCGATGAGTTCCTGTCCGCCGATGCAGCCCGTGAGCCCCGGGATGCCGATGTCGCCGCACCCGGCCATGGGGTTGGAGACGTTGGTGATGCCGATGCGATCGCCGTACCGGCCCTGGAGTTCCGAGATGAACTCGATGGTGTCGTAGTAGGCGTCCACCTGCTGTGAGTAGAAGCCCTCCTCGTGGTGCAGGCAGCGCTCCGGGTTGGCGAACTTGACGACGTCGGCGCCGAGTTCGATGCCCAGCAGGACCAGGGCCTCCAGCTCGGACCTGGGCGTGGTGGGCTCGTAGGTGGGCTTGATGCACACCCGGGTGGAGGATCCGGTCTCGTTCCGGCGTGCGACGGTCCTGCGCACCGCGGCCACCGTCTTGTCGAACAGCCCGGCACCGCGGACGGCACCGTGTGTCGCCTCGGACGCGCCGTCGATGCTGAAGCTCACGGACTTCATCCGGTTGCGGAAGATGATGTCGAGCACGGCGTCGTCGATCAGCAGTCCGTTGGTCGCCATCGAGGTGTAGAGGCCGTTCTCGGTGGCCGAGTCCAGGTAGTTGGCCAGGGCGCGTTTGTTGATCGTGGGCTCGCCGCCCGCCAAGTGGACGCGCATGACGCCCCATTGGGCGAGCTCCGCCATGATCTCGCGGACCCGTTGCTCACGCAGTGTGGTGGGGCCGAGGAACTCGGCGGCGTAACAGAAGGAGTCCTGGCCGCACTTGTGCCGGGCGAGGTTGCACAGCCAGGTGTAGTCGAAGTAGATCTCCAGCGGCCCGCTGAGCCGGTCCGGGTAGGGTGACCGGATCTCTCGCAGGCTGCCGTCGAAGCCGAGTTCCCGCAAGTCCCCGACGAGCCGGGGCGACAGTCCGGTGGTCCAGTCCAGACCTTCGGCGTGCCGGCGGACCGCTTCGGTGACGGCCGGATTGTCCGCGCTGTCGCGCGGCAGGAAGAACGCGTGCCTCCTGTCGCTCCACAGCAGCGGGCCGCAGAACTCGTGCCGGACCACGACATCGGTGTGCTCGACGGGGGTCGCCGGTGCGACGGTGTCCGGCCGTGGCCGCACGCCGAGCGGTAACGGAATGGGGGTGGACGCGGGGGTGGGGGTGGGCATGATGCTCCTCGGGCTGGGCGGGTGGGGGCCGCGGGCCGGCCTGCGCGGCCTTGTGGGGGTCAGGTGAGAGGAATGGAGGAGGCGGCCGCCACCCGGTCCCGGCGTGAGACGTCGAAGAGACGGTCCAGGAACGGTGCCGCCCACGAGCCGGGCTTGCCGTCGAAGGTCCCGTACTCGTCCAGGTAGGCGGTGTCCGCGGGCCGGAAGTGGGCCAGTTCGGCGGAGGGCACGGCCTCCGGGTAGAGCAGCGACACGTGGTGGAGAGCGTAATAGACGCTGCGCTCGGCACCGTAGCGCAATGCGGCCGCGCGGACTTCAGGCCACTGCTTGTCGTCGGTGACCGAAAGTGCCGCCAGGGCGACATCATGGAACTTCAGCAATTCCAGATCGGAGCCGTTCTCGATGTAGTAGAGACTGGTGGACTCCTTGTGCAGATGGGTGCACAGGTCGATGAATCGGACGGCCGGGCCGAGGGCCGGGCCCGTTCGGCCGAACATCGGGAAAGGAACGGATTCCGCCAGCATTTCCCGCGTGGGACAGTCTTCCCCCGAGCGCGCCGGGAAAATGTCGAAACAGATGTCCAGGCGGTAGCTCTCGACAAATTCCCGGTTCGCCAGCTTGACCAGCGGCAACGCGTTGGGGAGGTTCACCTGCCAGAACATCCGGGTGGAGCGGCGGTAGTCCAGCAGTCGGGTGCCGCTCTCGTCGGGCCGGCCCTGCCGGTACCCCAGGCCCGCCAGGACGTCCGCCAGGGCCGGCAGGTCGGTCCGGTCGATCAGCAGGTCCAGGTCGTTGGAGCGGCGCAGCCCGGGGTCTTTGTAGAGACGGGCGACCGTCGGGCCCTTGCGGACCGCGAAGGGCGGCCCGTGCGCGGTCAGGGCGTCGATGACCGTACCGTACTCCTCGGCGAGGACGGCGGCGCGGTCCCGGGTGGCGAGATAGGCCGCCTCGTAGACCCAGTGGTACGGGATGGCGGGCATCCCGGGTTCGCCGTGGAAGAGCCGGTGCCGGGTGATGTGCCTGCCGGCCAGGGGAAGCAGGCGGTGCCGCGCGGCCCGGTCGATGAAATACCCCCAGTCGAATCTCCGGGCGTGCTCGGCCAGCAGCGCCCGGCAGTCCGCCAGCGTCCTCTCGTCGAGGGCGAGTCTGGCGAGAGCCAATAACAGAGATAATTCTCCCCGCATACGGAGAACACCTTCCCGGGGTTTTCGCAGCTCGGCAACGGCAGGACAACGAGGGCGGGCGCGGCTTTCACGCAAGCCCGTCGCGCGGAAGCGGAAACAGGTCGAGAACCCGACGGCGGGCCGGGTCGATGCCGGGCTGTTCGAGAACCCGAACGGGGACCGTACGCTCGAGGAAGTCTGACACCCGCCCAGAAGGAGGGTCAACCCCGCGATTGCCGGTCCATGAATCAGAAACACTGCGTTAATAAATGCCGTGGCCTTGACCCACTGGAATGCCCCTGGTTGCATTGGTGGATGCAGGCTGCAATCAGTAAATGCCGAGCAAATCCATCGGCGCTGCCCATGGCTTGACGGAGTGAAACCTTGTCTCAGCGAGTCTTTGCCGAAGCCCTCCCCCGCGTCCCGTTGGACGGTCCCGCGGTGTGGCGGGGAGCCGACCTGACCGCCGCACCGGAGAAATGGCTGGTGGAGCTGGACGGGCAGGACCTGGCCGAGCTGGAGCGATTACCCGAGGTGGACGGTCCGCTGCACCTCGTCGACCCCGCCGCCTTGCGTCTGCCCCGTATCGAGGACAAGGCGCGGGGATGGCGCCGGACGCTGGAGGACGGCCCCGGGGTACTGCTGGTCCGCGGCCTCCCGGTGGCACGCCTGCCCGCTCGCCGCTCGGCGGTGCTGTACTGGGCACTGGGGCTCGCCGTGGGGATCCCGACACCGCAGGACAAGCGCGAGCTCTACCTGGCCGACGTCAGGGAGGACGGCGCGCCCGGCCCGGACAGGTTCGCCTACCAGACCCCGGTGGAACTCCCCTTCCACACCGACTGGTGCGATGTGGTCTCCCTGCTCTGCCTGGCCAGGTCGCGGTCGGGCGGGACCTCGCGCATCGCCAGCTCCGCGCTGGTCTTCAACGAGATCCTGCGACGTCGCCCGGACCTCGTCGGCGCCCTGGCCGAACCGCTGTGGATGAACAACCGCGACGAAGCCGACGGCGACGTACTCCCCTATTACCCCGCCTCCCATGTCTCCTGGGCCGAGGGCAGGCTCTCCTTCCGCCGGCGCCCGTCCTGGCGCAGGCGCGCGGCCGGGGCCGGCAGGCCCGAATACCTCCAGGAGCCGGCGGCCGACGGCCCTCCGCCGCCGAGTCCCGCCCAGAGCGAGGTCATGGAACTGGTGGACCGGATCGCCGCCGAGGACGGTGTCGCGCTGACCATGGACTTCCGTGTCGGCGACGCCCAGTTCATCAACAACCACGCGGTCCTGCACGCCCGCGACGCCTTCGTCAACGGTACGGCCCCCGATGAACAGCGCCATCTGCTGCGGTTGTGGCTGACCCTGCCGGAGGGCCGCACGCTGACTCCGGACTACGCGGTCGGGATCGCCCGCCAGTACCACCTGCCGGCGACATGAGCGACACGGCCGCGTGGAAGGCCCTCTCCCGCGTGGACTGGGCGGACCCGGCGAACACGGAGACGGCGCTGCGGTCCGCGCTGCTCCTGCTGCGCGACCCCGGCACACTGAACGGACTCCTCGCCGCGGCGTGCCGGGACGACCGGCTCCTGCGCCTCTCCGAGGTCCGCCCCTGGGGCGACCGCCTCACCGTGTACGACGATCCCGGCAGCGGCGTCCGGCTCCGGCTGCAGCACTGGCTCGGCGGCCGCACCGACCCCCACGCCAGACCGCACAACCATCGCTGGTCCTTCGCCTCCACGATCCTCCGGGGCTCCTACGAACATCACCTGTACGGAACGGTCGACGAGGTGACCGACCGCCTGGCGGCGGGACCGGTACGCCCCTTGCGCGTCCGGACCGAAGCGACGGGGAGCCTGTACGTCCTGCACAGCGACGAGGTGCACGCCGCCACCGCGGTCCCCGGAACGCTTTCCCTGCTGCTGCGCGGCCCCGCCACCGCCGACCACGCGGTGCGCCTCGGCCCGGACCACACCACCCTGTCGGAACGCAAACGCGGCGCGTCCGCCGAGAGCCCTGCCGAACGGCCGGAAACGCCGTTCACCACCCGGCACGCCGTCCGGCTGGCCACCGAACTGACCGCCATCCGGCAGGCACCCGTACCACCGCTTTGACACTCCCGCCCCGACACACGCATGGAGCTGTCCGGGCAGCTCGGTCCGACGCACGTGTCCGGCGTCGTCGCGTCAGGCGGAGGGCGACGGGGAGGCGGTCGGCGCGGGGGCGCCGCCGGGTGCGCCCTCACCGTTGTTCGTGGCGCCGGGGTCGACCGCCATGGTGATGGAGCCGATGACGCCGCGTTCGATGTGCCTCTTGTCGTAGCCGAGCTTGAGCAGACCGCCCCGGGTGCCGGTTCCGGGGTAGATCGGGTCCTGGCCGAGGGTCACCCGTGTGACGGTGTTCGCCGAGTAGGGGGTGGTGTCCGCGACGGCCTCGACGGAGTCCTCGGAGAAGTAGAACTGCCCGGTGTGGCAGGTGCGTCCGCCGGTGTAGCCGTCGGAGGTCCGGGAGCCGCCGGTGTGCACCTTGGTGTGGATGTGGACGGCCCGGCCTGCGTACCAGCCGGGGAAGACGGTCCGGAAGGTGACGAACCCCTGGTGGTCGGTCATCTGGATGCCGCGCAGCCAGGTGAGGTCGTCGGTCGGGGTCGCGTGACCGCCCCCGCCGCCCGGGCCGTCCGGAGGCGCCGTCGGCGTACCGGAGGGCGGCGGACCGGGAGGCGTGCCGCCGCCACCGCCGTTGCCGATCCGGGTGTAACCGGAGTAGACACCGGACGCGTCGCAGTGCCAGATTTCGATGGCCGAGTCGCGCAGGGGCTCGCAGGTCGCGCTGTCCACGGCGCGCAGCACGAGGAGGAGCGGGATTCCGGTGCGGTCCTCGACCACGTTCTTCCGGAAGAGTTCGTAGTCGATGTAGTAGGGGCCCTCGATCTGCTCCGTGGTCAGTGACATGCAGGCGCTGGACGCGGACGTGGCCGCCTTCACCGAGTCGAGGGTGCCGGAACCGGCGGTGTGCCGGTCCGCGGCGCTCGCTGCGGTGCCCGCCCCGCCGAGGGCGACGGCGCCGGCCGCGCCGCTCAGGAACAGCATGCGGCGGCGGGACACGAGTCGGGAGACGAGGGCGTTGTCAGGCTCTTCGAAAGGGGTGACAGGCATGCGCACGACCGTAGGGACGCCGACTGTGAACGCCATGTGAATCACCCGTCCCCAATCCGCCAACCTCTGGCCGGTAGCGGTCTGGCGAGGACGCGCGTCCCGCTGTCCGGCCCCCGCT